>JAYURB010000328.1:0-7640 GCA_043756425.1 Bacteroidota bacterium | reverse complement strand
AACTGTCCGTTTGAATTATATCCCCATGTATGAAGAGTACCATCGGACTGTAAACCCAAAGAGTGTTTTTCACCACCAGCAATACTAACCCATTTATTACCGGTACCAACTTGTGTAGGAATGTTACGATCTGTATTATCACTTAATCCTAAAGATCCAACATAATTCCAACCCCATGACCAGAGTGTTCCATTGGCTTTAATAGCTAGCGTATGATTATCACCTACTGAAATACTCACCCATTTATTATCAGTACCAACCTGTACCGGGCTTGTTCTGTCAGTATTATCTCCCAAACCTAATTGTCCGAATAAATTATAACCCCAGGCCCAAAGTGTGCCGTCTGATTTTATACCAATAGTATGAGATGAACTTGAAACAACATTTACCCATTTATTATCAGTACCTACTTGAACAGGTACATTTTGACCTGCTGTATTTCCCAGTCCCAATTGTCCATCGTCATTATTACCCCAGGCCCATAATGTGCCATCTGATTTTATAGCTAAACTTTGATTGGCTCCGGCAGCAATATTCACCCAATTATTAGCGGTACCGATTTGAAGAGGGCTGTTGCTTGTAACATTGTTACCTAATCCCAATTGACCATTGAAATTATATCCCCAAGCCCAGAGTGTACCGTCTGATTTTAAACCAATCGTATGAATTCCTCCTGCAGCAATACTCACCCATTTATTATCAGTACCCACCTGTAAAGGGGTGCTTTGTGGTGCTGTATTTCCGAAACCTAATTGACCGAAACCGTTATAACCCCATGCCCTTAGAGTTCCATCTGATTGTATGCCTAATGTGTGGCCCAATCCCGTTGTAACACTTACCCATTTAGAACTTGAACCAACTTGCACCGGGTTCGATTGATTGGTGGTATTGCCAAGTCCTAATTGACCAAAAGCATTGTTTCCATATGCCCATAGAAAGCCATACCGAATTTCAAAGGTTGAATTAGAAAATGAACCGGAAGCCATTCGCTGATAGCTTGCCTGGTATGGGATGGATTTTTTGTTGTTGGAGCGTGAAATTTCTCCCATCAATAAAGAGGGCAAAAATGTCAGAAATAATGAAAAGAATAGTAGTTGGCCTTTCAAAGACTTCGCCCTGCTAACACGTCCGGAGGAAATGTTTTTTCCACTAAAGTTTAATTTGGTTTTTTTTGAGTACAGTTGTGTCATGTGTTTTGTTATTGATTATTTATTTTACTTACTTGATTAGTATTAAATATACGAGCTATTTTATCTGAATGTCTATAGACATAAATTGTTAAACTACTTTATGTCTAATTATAATTAAAATGAATTTGACAAGTTATGGTTGCAGTCCAATAATTTAATAATATTGAGTTTAATCGTCCATATTTCTAACCACTATTTTATGATAACTGAAAGCCCTTATCCGGATTATCATTTAAATAAATATTCAAAAATTAATTATGTTTTAAAGATTTAATAGGTTATGATAATAAGCAACAAATATATTCTTTTTTTAGACAAATAGCAACTTTTATAATTCAATTCAATGCACTACCCTTTATTTATTGAGCCTTACCAAGCTCTATAAATTAATTAATTACCGCTATTTTCATACATCATAAATATATTTATTAACATTATTAGTATTAATAATAAACTTAAATTAAAAAGCCATTCTCTTTATCGCGAAATTTAATTCATCGCCCATGATTTTTATGGCTTTTACCAAGTAATTGATGTTCCGGCTCTCAAACAGTTCATATGTTTAATATTTACTTTACATTGAACTGAATTCTATTCATTAATTTAACTCAATTTTTCGATATTGCCTTTTACCAAGAAAAAACATAAAAAAATGATTAAACCTCTTATTGGAATTATCGCTTGCGGGGGGAAATCTTCACGCATGAAAGAAGACAAAAGTCTTTTAAATTATCACGGTCTGCCTCAGCGATATTATTTATACGAACTGCTAAAACCTTTCTGTAAGGATATTTTTATTTCATGCAACCCTTCTCAAGTAGAAAATATTAAGAAGGATTGTAAATTTATTTGTGATAAAAAAGAGTATGCCGGCAATGGTCCGGTATCAGGGCTTTTAAGTTCTTTTGCCGAACATCCGGAGAATGCCATAGTATATGTTGGATGCGACTATCCTTTCTTTGGAGCTAAGGATTTACAAAAATTAATAGAAGAAAGAAGCAACAACTATTCAGCTATTTGCTTTAGGAATACAAATTCCTTCATTCCGGAACCGCTTTTAGCAATCTATGAAAACAGAAGTAAAGAACTTATTCTTCAGCGCTTTCTTCAGGAAAAGTATTCCCTTCGTGAGTTTCTTATAAGTTCAGATACACAGTACTTGTTCCCTTTGAACAACCACGCATTGAAAAGTGTTGATACCCCTGAACAATACAGGAATGAATTGGTTAATTTCAGGAATGTTGAGATTGATCTGAAAGAGCTTGAATAAATCATTAAATTCAAAACTTAAAATAATATTGGATTACACGATATGGCATCAATATTTTCTACTTCTATTCTTAAAATAGCAAACCACATTACAACAGCGGCTGAGGATTTTCTGGCCATTGAAGAGCCATTGGAAATCCGGTTATCGTATGTTAAAAATTCCATTCGTCAGGAAAAAAACATTTCAATTACCATGAGAACTCCTTCCAATGATGAAGAACTTGCTATTGGATTTCTATTTACGGAAGGAATTCTTAAAAATTATAAACAGGTACAATCGGTTAACAGTGTTCGGAAAAACAGTATTCTAATTGAATTGGCTCCTGAAGCCCTCGTAGACTTATCTAAACTTGAAAGAAATTTTTATACAACTTCCAGTTGCGGTATTTGCGGAAAAGCTTCCATTGAAGCAATACAAATAACTGCTCAGAATTTTCCTGAAAAGGAAAAAATCATTTACCGCTCTTCTTTCATTCTTCAACTTCCGGAAATTCTGCAAAAACAACAAAACGTTTTTAAACAAACCGGCGGATTACACGCTTCCGCTATATTCAATCAATCAGGTGAGGTTGTTCTTTTACATGAAGATGTTGGCCGACACAATGCTTTAGATAAGGTCATAGGTGCAGCATGTAAACAGAATATGTTGCCCCTTTCAGATACATTATTGCTTTTAAGCGGTCGCGCCAGTTTTGAATTGATACAGAAAGCAAAAATGGCAAACATTAAAACTGTAGCTGCTGTTGGCGCTCCTTCAAGCCTGGCAGTTGAATTAGCAAGAGAAAGCAATATGACCTTAATAGGTTTTCTGCGAAACGACCGCTTTAATATTTATTGCGGAAAGGAGAGAATCCTTTCTGATTAAGATGCTCTTTTTGTCAAATGGCAAATAAAATTGTAATTTAGCAAACACCAATATTTTTTTACTTTTATGAAACTACGCATCAAAGGAAATACACTACGTCTTCGTCTGACAAAAAGTGAATTAGAGTATTTTGAAAATACAAATTTCATCGAAGAAAAAACAGTATTCGGAAACAGCATTTTCAGCTATTCCCTCTGTGCTGAAAATATAGATGCGCTTACTGCTACTTTGGAAAACAATAAAATTAGTGTTCACATGCCTTTTCCAATGGCTAAAGAATGGACGGATACTCAAAAAGTAGGTTTCAAAAGCGAAATGGAAATTGGTGACAATAAAAAACTTTTCATTCTTGTTGAAAAAGATTTCAAATGCCTCGACGAAACAAACGAAGACCAAAGTGATAATTACGAAAATCCTTTAGCTTCAAATCACCCATGAGTGAAGATCCTACTATTCAAAAGGCAGAACTTCCTGAAATATCAAAAGCGGAAAATCCCAAACGCTTTACAGGACTAAAACTTAATCTTCCCAAGACTGCAGCTGCAGGTATTCCTGCCGTTATATCAAGTGCAAAACACATGCTTCGTGAAATGGGACCTTTTCGCGCATGGAGTGCTTTGAATGCACTGAATCAAAAAGACGGCTACGATTGTCCTGGATGTGCATGGCCTGATCCCGACGACGAACGATCAAGACTTGGCGAATACTGTGAAAACGGTGCAAAGGCTATTGCTGAAGAAGCTACCACGAAAAAACTCACCACTGACTTTTTTGAAAAAAATTCATTATATGAATTGTCACTTTTAAACGATTATGAAATTGGTAAAATGGGACGATTAGCAGAGCCTGTTTACCTGGGAAAAAATGATACTCATTACAGACCTGTTACCTGGGAAAAAGCATTTAAGATTATTGCTACTCGTCTAAACGCCTGCAATAATCCTGATGAAGCTGCTTTCTATACAAGTGGACGAACCAGCAATGAAGCAGCTTTTCTATATCAATTATTCGTCAGACAGTTTGGTACAAATAATTTACCCGATTGCAGCAATATGTGCCATGAATCAAGTGGAGTAGCTTTGACAGAAAGTCTTGGCTTGGGAAAAGGTTCCGTTACTCTTACTGATTTTTATAAAGCTGAGGTAATAATTATCCTTGGCCAGAATCCCGGCACTAACCATCCCCGCATGCTTAGAGCTTTACAGAAAGCAAAAGAAAACGGCTGTATAATAATTTCCATTAACCCCCTTCCTGAAAGTGGATTAATTGCTTTTAATGATCCACAAACAATCAAAGGTGCTCTTGGAATTAAAATGCGCCTGACCGATTACTTCATTCAGGTTAAAATTAATGGCGATATGGCTTTTTTGCAGGCGCTGGAGAAAATGCTTTTTGAAGAAGAAGAAAAAAATCCGGGTCGTATATTCGATTCATCATTTATTCAAGAACAAACTGAAGGATTTAATACGTTCAAAAATCATATACAACAAAAGGAACTAACTTTTCTATCAGAAGCTTGCGGGATTCCTATTGAACAAATACAAAAAATTGCAGATGTTCTAAAAAACAAAAAGAAAATAATTGCCTGTTGGGCAATGGGATTAACACAGCATAAAAATGCTGTTGACACCATAAAAGAAGTTGTAAATCTTCTTTTGCTTAAAGGAAGCATTGGCAAAGAAGGAGCCGGTACTTGTCCCGTACGCGGCCATAGCAATGTGCAGGGAGATCGTACGATGGGAATTTACGAAAAACCTTCGGTGGCATTTATAAATGCTCTTAAAAAAACATATGGTATCGATTTCCCTCAGAAGCATGGTTACGATACAGTAGAAAGTATTCATGCCATGCACGAAGAAAAAGTTCATGTCTTCATTGCTATGGGAGGTAATTTTCTTTCTGCAACACCGGATACAACCTATACTGCGGAAGCTTTGCGGAAATGTAAATTAACAGTAAACATTTCTACCAAACTTAACAGAAGCCACCTCATTCCCGGACAAGAATCGTTAATGCTTCCTACTTTGGCACGAAGTGATGCCGACTTTCACAATGGAGAAGCACAGTTTGTAAGTACAGAAAACTCCATGGGTGTTGTGCAGCTTTCCAAAGGGAACCTTAAACCAATTTCTGAAAATCTGCTGAGTGAAACAAGTATTGTATGCCGGATGGCTAAAGAAGTATTGGGTGATAAAGCCGGTAGACACTGGGATCGATATTTACAACATAACGATGCTATTCGCGACGACATAGAAAAGAGCATACCCGGTTTTGAAAACTATAATATAAAAGTACGAAAACCGGGAGGATTTTATCTACCCAATGCAACAAGGGAAAGATCTTTTACAACTCTTACCGGTAAAGCTGTATTTAATATTGCAGAAGTTAAGGAGCAAAAACTTTCCAACGATGAATACCTGATGATGAGTATTCGATCTCACGATCAGTTCAACACTACTATTTACGGCTTAAACGATCGTTACAGAGGCATAATCAATGAACGTCGTGTCATTTTTATGAATGAAAAAGATATTCAAAAAGCCGGACTTAAAAATAAAGATGTCGTTGATCTTTTTAATTTTTACGATGGCATAGAAAGAGCAGCCCATAAATTCATTGTAATTTCCTATAATATACCTGAAAAGTGTACGGCTACATATTTTCCAGAGACAAATGTGCTTGTTCCCATTAATAGCACAGCGGATAAAAGCAATACACCAACTTCTAAATCGGTAATAATAAAAATTCGAAAAACGGTAAATTGAAATTGTACAGTTTTACTTAAACTACGATTTTAACAGTAAAGAGTCGAAAATTTGACATAAATCCAATTTCCCCTAGGCAAATCCTAAAACTGTCATCTTTAAGTAAAACATCAGGTATTCCTCCCGATTTTCCTTTTTCACCTCTGAAATTAGCTTATTAATTTATATATTTGAATTCTCTCCAACCTCCTATTTATTTTTAAGTTAACCGACCATACGAATGAAAAAAATCAATATTCTAAACATCTTTTTTCTACTTCCGCTAATTTTGTTTTCGCAGCAAATTCCTTCTTCGAAAAGTAATTCAAAGCAAAGGGAACTGATCAATAAATATCTTGCCGGTAAAAAAGAAATCTGGAAATTAACGGATGAGGATATTAAAAACTGGGATATCAGCAACACAAGCACGAATAAAGAAAAAAATACTGCCAATTTATATCTTCATCAAAAAGTCAATGGCATTCGCATTTTCAATGCTGTTAGCAGTGTTTCAATAAAAGATGATCAGGTAAAATCATTTGCAAAACGGTTGTATTCAGATGCAGTTTCTAAAACTAACACAGATAAACCCTTAGTTAATGTTACTGCAGCAATTCAGAAAGCAACAGAACATCTTGAATTAAAAACCGAAGGCCAACCTAAACTCATTTCTACAAAGAAAGCATTGAACCGATTTTACTATTCACCCTGTGGAATTTCTTCTGAAAATATTCGTGTCGATTTGGTTTATCAACCGGTTAAAAATTCTCTTCGGCTTGCTTGGGACATAAACATTCATCTTAAAGATAAAAGTCATTGGTGGAATGTCAGAATCGATGCTGTCACCGGCGAATTCATTCAAAAAAATGATTGGGTAGCACATTGTGATTTTGGTTCAGCTTCAGGCACTTCGACTTCTTCAATAGCTGCAACAGGTACTACAGTCAATTCGATAAATCAATCATCTTCCCTTGCATCGTATCGTGTTTTTGCGCTTCCATTAGAATCGCCGGGTTTTGGAGCCTCTGCATTAATTCCTGATCCTTCCGATGCTATTGCTTCACCCTTTGGCTGGCATGATACGGATGGAAATCCGGGTCCGGAATTTACCATTACTCGCGGTAATAATGTTCATGCTTACGACGACATTGCGAATCAAAATGCTCCTGGCACATCTCCCAATGGAGGCTCTAATCTTCTTTTTGATTTTCCAACAAACTTTACTCAATCTCCCGGCAGCTATCTTAGTGCTTCTCTGACCAATCTTTTTTACATCAACAATATGATGCATGACATGCTTTATCGTAATGGTTTTGATGAAGAGTCCGGTAATTTTCAACAAACAAACTATACAGGACAAGGATTGGGACAAGATTATGTTTTTGCAGAATGCCAGGATGGAGGAGGAACAAACAATGCAAATTTTGGCACGCCTGACGACGGTCAGAATCCAACCATGCAAATGTTTTTATGGTCCAGCCCTGTTCAATCTACCTTTACAGTAAATAGTCCCGGATCTATAGCCGGAAATTACCAGGCAGTAGCAGCAGGCTTCGGTCCGGGTGTTGTTTC
>JAYURB010000327.1:0-7645 GCA_043756425.1 Bacteroidota bacterium | reverse complement strand
ATATTCGTTAACTGCGAACCATCACCAATGAAACCGGTTGCCGTTACTGTTCCCGAGTAGTTATTAGTTACAACCGATGGGTCAATGCTAAAGGTAGTTCCTGTGAGTGAAATACCTGTTCCTGCACCGTATTGAGTATCAGTATCCGTTCCCGGTATACCAAGACTTGTAATATCACTGTATGAAATATTTAATTTGGTAAATGGAATTGCAGCTGCAGGCGAGATATCAATATTCATAATAGTACCATCCGTAATTTTAGAGCTCGAAACGATATTGTCATCAACAGTTGTTGCTATAATGCCAAGTAATTGAGAACCATCTCCAATGAAAGCATTTGCAGTAATATTTCCGGGGTAGTTATTGGTTACAACCGATGGGTCAATGTTGAATGTTGTACCGCTAAGCGTTAAACCTGTTCCGGCACCGTATTGTGTATCTGTATCTGTTCCCGGTATTCCAAGGCTCGTAATATCAGTGTACGAAATATTCAATTTTGAAAATGGAATTGCAGCGGAAGAAGAAATATCAGCATTGCCAATTGTACCATCGACAATCTTCGCACTTGTAACACTGTTGTTAGCAACGGATGTAGCTGCTATATTTGTTAATTGTGAACCATCACCAATGAAGCCTGTTGCTGTTACTGTTCCGGGATAACTATTAGTGACAACCGATGGATCAATATTGAAAGTTGTGCCCGTGAGAGATAATCCTGTTCCGGCACCGTATTGTGTATCGGTATCAGTTCCCGGAATACCCAGACTGGTTATATCACCGTATGAAATATTCAATTTTGAAAACGGAATTGCTGCTGAAGAAGAAATATCAGCATTGTCAATTGTACCGTCTACAATCTTTGAACTTGTAACACTATTGTTAGCAACGGATGTAGCTGCTATGTTTGTTAATTGTGAACCATCACCAATGAAGCCTGTTGCTGTTACTGTTCCGGGATAATTATTCGTTACAACCGATGGATCAATATTGAAAGTTGTGCCTGTGAGTGATAATCCTGTTCCGGCACCGTATTGTGTATCGGTATCAGTTCCCGGTATACCCAGACTGGTTATGTCACCGTATGAAATATTCAATTTTGAAAACGGAATTGCAGCAGCAGCAGAAATATCAGCGTTGCCAATTGTACCGTCTACAATCTTTGCACTTGTAACACTGTTGTTAGCAACGGATGTAGCTGCAATATTTGTTAATTGTGAACCATCACCAATGAAGCCTGTTGCAGTTACTGTTCCGGGATAATTATTAGTTACAACCGATGGATCAATATTGAAAGTTGTGCCTGTGAGTGATAATCCTGTTCCCGCACCGTATTGTGTATCGGTATCTGTTCCCGGTATTCCAAGGTTTGTAATATCAGTATATGAAATATTTAGTTTCGAAAATGGAATTGCCGCTGACGAAGAAATATCCGAATTGGTAATTGTACCATTTTGGATTTTTGACGATGTAATCGCATTGTTAGATATTATTGGTGCCGCAGCTGTAGAGCCAACACCGCCAAGATCTCCTGCTAACCTTACTTTTCCCGTTGCAGATGTTGTTGCATCCGGAGCCATAGCTGAAGAAACAGCATTTTGTACAAAAGAGGTAGTAGCCAGTTGGTTTGTATTCGTTCCCGGAGAAGGCGTAGGTGCCATAGGAGTGCCTGCAAAGCTTGGTGAATTGAGGTCCGATTTTAAATCGATGGCAGTTTGAGCGGCCGTGCTAATGGGTTTATCAATATCTGCAGTATTGTCAACATTGCTAAGCCCAATGTTAGCTTGGGTTAATGTAATATTTCCATTTACATGTTGAACATTATTTACACTGGTTGTTATACCGGCCGTTCCCGGAGGTCCCTGTGGACCCTGTATTCCTTGAACACCCTGAGGACCTTGCGGACCTTGAAGTGCATTACCCGATGATTTTGCATACAATGCATAGGGTACACTTAGCAACTGGCTTGTGCCTATAATGCTATAGTTAACTCCTCCGTTAGGATCGGTTTCTGTTTTAATAAAATACTGATTGGTTGACCAGTCGATGGAATCAATATTTCCCGACAGCACAGTACCATTTCCAATTTGCACGGTTAACAGTCCATTGTCGTTGGTATTGGATGTTTGTGTTTCCACATAAACAGGAATACCGGAAGCGGATCCACGCAAAATGCTTACGCGCATACTCACAGGCCTGTTTGTTACAAGGGCATTCAATGAATTGCGGACTACTGCCTGATAACTCATCTTTGAAGGTGCCTGTGTAAAGGCAGGTAGAGAGAGCAACACTGCTGTTAAAACGATTAAAATCTTTTTCATGTAGTTTTGTTTAATATGTAATTGTTTTATTTAGTTTGTATTAGTTTTTGATTATTTTAAATACTTTTATTTCATTTTTATTATTAAACACTTTAATAAAATATGTGCCCGCTGCCTTTCCACTCAATGGAATGTCCGTTTGCTTTTTTATCAAAAAGTTTTGTGAAATAAGGCTACCTTCTAAATTGAAGAGGGCATAAGTCATTTTTTCAAAGTCAATACTGCCAAGGTCCAGACTAATTGTTTCAGATGTTGGATTGGGATAGACAGAAATGTTTAGTGTAATTTCTTTTTCTTCAATTCCGGTTATTATAAAAATTTCATAGGGTTGTTGTATACCTTCAGCAACAGAACCGGCAGAAGAACTTTTAGTAGTATAATCTATCTGACCTACAGAAGAATTTACTGTACCATTTATTCCCGAAGCATCGTTACCGGATGCAACATTGCCACTTTGGGCATTCATGGTGAAAACATTTCCTGTGAGAAATCCGCTTAATAAAACGGCAAAATGTGTTTTATTCATAATTACAAGTTTTAAAGTTGCTTTTAGTATTCTGAAATAGGATAAATAGTTAAAACGCACATGTTTTCAATGAGTTTTTTTATTCGTATAAATTTCTTACAAAGTTTTATCCGGCATTGATTTAGAGCTTTTTAAAAGGTAATTATAAAAGCTTATTCAATCAATAATTAAAAGTTTTAAATCAAACAGTGTGAATTTTCCCCACCTTTGTGTAAGCTCTGTGCTCTTTGTGCACTTAGTGGTTAAAAGAAATTTTTGTTATTTATCACAAAGTGCACTAAGAAAACACAGAGTGGATTAGATTAATGGGCAAAAAGGTTTTCTAAAATGACAAATTAATAATGACGAAAAGGGAAAAACATAAAATATTATCCTATTGTATTGCTTTAGTTTGGATTGTAAACGGACTTTTTTGCAAGTTATTAAATATTGTTCCCCGACACGAGCAAATTGTAGCAAGGATTTTAGGAAATGAGTATTCCAGACCATTAACAATTTTAATCGGACTTTCTGAAATTGTTATGGCTATTTGGATTCTAAGTGGTTTAAAGGCGAGATTTAATGCTATGTCTCAAATCGCTGTTATAGCAATCATGAATGCAATGGAATTCATCCTTGCCCCTGATTTATTACTCTGGGGAAAGTTCAATTCATTATTTGCCTTATTATTTATTTTAGTTATTTACGTTAACGAATTTTATCTTAGCAAAAATCAACAGAACTAATTGAATGTTTTCATTTCTGAAAAAGCACCCTTTTGCCGTTGAGGCCTTTTTTGAAAGCTCTATTGTTTTAACATTTGCTGTTCCTAAGGAGCAATTGTTAAATCTAATTCCTGAATGTTTACAGCTGGATACATATCAGGAAAAATTGGCTTTTATTGCCATTGCAATGGTTCAGACAAAGGACTTGCGACCAAAGGGATTTCCCAAAATTTTAGGCAACGATTTTTTTCTTATCGGTTATCGTGTATTTGTTCGATATACAAACAAAGAGGGAAAGAGTTTACGTGGCTTATACATATTAAAGTCTGAAACAGATAAGAAGAAAATGGAATTGTTGGGCAATATTTTTACCCATTACAATTATACTACAACAGACATTAATCAATTAGAGAATGAAAATTCAAGGGAAATAATTTCAATTCAATCAAAATTTGAAATAAAAATTGACAAAAGCGTAGGAAATATTCCTTTACCGGAACACTCTCCATTTGCAGACTGGAAAGAAGCACGAAAATTTGCCGGCCCATTACCTTTTACATTTACTTTTAACAAAGCTAAAAATGAAGTATTAATCATTGAAGGTGTTAGACAAAATTGGACACCAAGTCCGATAAAGATTATTAAATATCATATTGATTTTTTACGATCGTTAAATCTTAAAAATCCTGTTTTAGCAAATGCTTTTATCATTAAAAATATTCCTTACTATTGGAAGAAAGGTAAAGTTGAACGATGGAAATAAGGAGAAGAAAATTTCAGGGAGTCTTAAATATTTTAAGTTTCAATCGGCACTTTTATTTATTGGGGTTTGCAGTTTTAGCTTTATTACTAACCTGTCATTGGGCATTCAGATGGTCAGATTGGTCATTTTGGATAATCTTGACAGCTTTAATTTATGGCCTTATTGCACCATTAGTAATATCCGCTTATGTATATGATTTTTCAGGATATTATAAATTCAATTGGTTGGAAAATTGCTCTATAGTCGATTCAAATCCTAAACAGATTCTTAACATAAATGCAGGATTTGATGAAACAAGTTTTATTATTAAAAATAAATTTCCCTACGCCGAGTTAAAAGTGTTTGATTTTTACAATCCAAAAAAGCACACGGAATCGGCAATAGTAAGAGCAAGAAAGGTTAGTTTGGTTTTTCCGGATACTCAACAGATTAAATCAGATTTATTGCCATTAATGGATAAATCTGTTGATATTATTTTTATCTTATCTGCTTTACATGAAATTCGTTCCGGACAGGAAAAAATACGGTTTTTGAAAGAATGCAATAGGGTTTGTAAGCCAAAAGGAAAAGTAATAATGGTTGAACATATGCGCGACTTCCCCAATTTTATGGCATTCTCTATTGGCTTTACGCATTTTTTCTCAAGGAATGTATGGAAAAAATCGTTTGTAAGAGCAGGTTTTTCTTCAATAGAGGAAATTAAATTCACACCATTTATGTCTATATTTACTTGTTCTCCTTAGTCATTTATTCTAATTCTTTTTGATAATGCAAATTCACATAAAAATAATTGGCGTACTCTTAATCACTTTAGCATTTATTCATGTTAAATTTCCGAAGTATTTTAACTGGGATAAAGAACTTAAATCGTTAAGTTTAATGAACAGACAAATGATGACGGTTCATATGTTTTTTATTGCCCTGACTGTATTTCTCATGGGGTTGCTTTGTTTGACATCGTCAAATGAACTGATTGAAACAACTCTTGGAAAAAAAATATTGCTGGGACTGGGAGTATTCTGGACGATCCGATTACTCATACAGTTCTTTGGCTATTCATCACACTTATGGAAAGGCAAAACCTTTGAGACGTCAATGCATGTAGTATTTTCATTGCTTTGGTTGTATTTAAGCATTGTATTTATTACAGCAATATTTTATTAGGAACATCAAAAAATACATTTGAATAACAGAATATTTATTTTTACAATAATGCCGTAAGCCACTCAATCACCCAAAAACATCTTTTAAAATAAAGCATAATGAAAACAAAGTTACTCCCCAATATAGTTTTATGGCTCATTGCCTCTATTGTTTTCCCAATTATCTCCTTCGCGCAGGATGTAATCATTAAAAAAAATGGTGACGAAATACAATCAAAAGTATTCGAAGTGGACAGTAATTATATAAAATATAAGAGGTTCGATAATGTGGATGGACCGAATTATATTTTGTCGAAAACGGAGGTATTTATGATAAAGTATGCCAATGGAACAAAGGAAATAATCAGTGCATTGGATGAACCTGAAACTTTGCAAACAGAAAAGAGAAAGATGAATGAGAAAAAAATATTTAGTGAACAAAAATCTTTTGTTTCATTCGGTTATGGATTCGGCGCTTATTCTATCTGGTTTTATTCAAGTTATTACGACATGGATGCTAGTCATTCTTTTTTCGGACCTGTTTATGGGAAATATGAGTATGGAGTTAACGAAGAACTAAGCATTGGTATTAATCTTGCTTATTTTGAAAAAAAAATCAGCGGACATTTTTCCGTTTATGACAATGTTACAGGAAGCAACGTAATATATACTGAAACTGACAAGTACACTTCTTTCAGTGCCTTACTGCGAGCAAATTGGCATTTCGGAAACAGTAATAAAGTCGATCCTTACCTGGGTTTTGGATTAGGGTACCGTAGCGTTACTTGGAAATTTTCTGTCGATAACCCCCAACAAAAACCCTATTACGGGAATTATTATGACAATGAACTTTGGGATATTAACTCAAACTTTCCCCTTGGTTTTGAAACAACTTTTGGAGTACGAATCAGATTAACAGAAAAAATAAGTGCTTATACAGAAGCTGGCATTGCAAAATCTGTTGTGCAGATTGGTTTTGTGGCAAAATTGTAAACTTAAATTGTATGAAAAAATTGTTACAGCTTTTGAGTATTGGCATTTTGATAATTTCTCTTTTCTCGACCTGTTCATTTGAAAAAAGGAGATATATGCAGGGATACAATATGGAATGGCATAAATCTACAAAGAATGGTAAAAAAGCCGAATCTGCTCAAAATAATAAATCAGATGGAAAAAATAAAATAATTACTCCTAAACCGGAAACTGTAGTTAATTTAATAAGAGATGAAACATTAATTGCGTCATCAGAGAATTCAAATTTCAACACTTTGTCTTTTTATAGGAAATCAGTCCACTCTGCCAATATCGTTTCCGAAGATTGTGACATATTATTTTTAAAAAACGGAAATGAAATAAGAGTTGCAATGTTTCAGATTATCCAGAATGAAATAAAATATAGGAAATGTGAAGATACAAGTGGAACCACATATACTATTGATAAATCAAAGCTATTTATGATTAAATACGCTAATGGAACAAAGGATCTTTTTTATTCAGATACTTCTGTCGAAAATAAAAAAAAGCCAATTGAAAAGGAGGACAGCGGTATATTTGGCATTCTCTCTTTCGTTACTTTTTTTTTAGGTTTTCTATTTGCCGGACCGGAGTCGCTTATTTTAATTCCAATAGCCCTGGTTTTAGCAATTATTGGATTGGGCCGCAAAAGAAAATTTAAAGGATTTGCAATAGCAACGCTGTCGCTCATTATAGGTTTTATTCTTTTAATTTTTCTTATTCTGTTAACCTTGAATAATTAAATCTCCTTTACGTCGGGAACGAAAATATTAATGGGAGATTTTACTGATATATTAATAGGTGCATAATTTAGTTTGTAAACAATAAATAATTTCTCCCGAGTTTGACAGCTTCAATTTATAAGCATTTTAATTTCAGCTACTTAACTTTCTAAGCGAATGTTTGTGCCATTACATTTTTAAGTATGTCCTAAAATCTTTGGAGGAATTTTCATCCCTATTGCTTTAATCAAAGATTGAGCATTAGGAGGGATATCGGTTCGTAGCCATATCGTTTGACTTTTAACCTTGACGGGAACAGCCATCACATGGCTTAATTCATCCATGGCTTGAATAACAGTAAGTGCTCGAGGTTTGATGAATTTATTTGTTATTGATTTTGATTCTAAGAGATCCATTTTTTCTCTAAGAATTTTAGTCAAGTGCGCTTCGCAGTAA
>JAYURB010000326.1:0-7648 GCA_043756425.1 Bacteroidota bacterium | reverse complement strand
TATTTTATGGCGATGGATACAAAGGTTTGCCTACGTTTGCTCCATTCGATAAAATACTAGTTACGTGCGGTGCTACAACTATTCCGGAGGAACTTTTTCTCCAATTAAAACAAGGGGGCTCCATGGTCATTCCCGTCGGTATGGGTGATGTAAAATTTATGACCTTGGCAAGAAATATTGAAGGCAAAATTGAAAAAGAAGAATTTAAAACCTTTCGCTTTGTACCAATGTTAGAAGATAAAGAGTGGGGGGGGGGAATTCGTTAATTCGTTAATTAACTAATTCTTTTAATTCGATTGAGATCGTGGGAATATTCTGAAAGTTCCGGATTATAAATTCCTACTTTATCAATTTTATCAATTCTTACTTTGCCATGAGCGTGAATTATATGATTGCCGGGCAATACAATACCTACGTGAGAAATTTTCCCTTCTGAATTATGAAAAAAAGCTAGGTCGCCGGGTTTAGATTCATCCGGGTTGTTTATCGTTTCTCCCTGCTCTGCCTGCTGCCAGGCATCTCTTTTTAGTTTCATTCCGCACAACTTAAAAACCATTTGTGTTAAACCTGAACAATCAATTCCCATAGGAGAACGACCACCCCATAAATATGGAGCATTCAAGTACATGTATGCTCGTTCAAGAAGTTTCTCGGGTTGAGCCAATGTTGTTTCAATTGCTGTTCCGTCGAATGCATATTCTGTTTGCCCAATAATAAATTTTTGATTATTATAAAGTGGAAGGGAGCTGCCCATTACAATCGGACAAATTTGATTTTGCTTCCAGATAACTATTTGAAAAAGATCGGCAGACACGAATGGCATGGAAACTTTAGTTTGCTGACTCTGCTCGTCTGTAATTCCAATGACTTGCTTCTTGTCTATCCAGCCAACATAATCATCATACAACATTCTTATATTAATCCAGCTTTCTTTATTGCCAATAACTTCGACCATATCGCCAAATAAAAGCTGTGAAACCATTTCACTTTTATCGGAAGGGTCTCTGCGAACAGGAACAAGGCTGAGATTGGTTAAAGCGTACATGGGGTTAATTTGAGAATTTGAAAATTTGAAAATTAAATTACAAGGTTTCAATTACCAAAGCACTAGCTCCACCGCCACCATTGCAAATACCGGCAGCACCGAAGCGTGCATTTTTTTGCTTGAGGACATTTAGTAGCGTAACAATTATTCTAGCCCCTGAAGCGCCAAGAGGATGGCCAAGCGAAACTGCACCGCCGTTAATATTGACACGGGCGGGATCAAGTTTCATTAATTGATTATTAGCAATAGATACAACTGAAAAAGCTTCATTGATTTCAAAGTACTCAATTTGTTCCATTTTTAATCCTCCATTAGCAACTGCACGCGGCAAAGCTTTTGATGGAGTAGTGGTAAACCATTCAGGAGCTTGCTGAGCATCGGCAAAACTGACAATTCGTGCCAGAGGATTTAAACCAAGGGCTTGTGCTTTTTCTTTACTCATCAGTACGACTGCAGCAGCACCGTCATTCAACTTAGAAGCATTTGCTGCTGTTACAGTTCCGTCCTTTTGGAAAGCAGGTTTTAATCCTGCAACTTTATCGGCTCGCAAATTTTTGTATTCTTCGTCTTCACTTACAACCACAGGATCTTTTCCCCGAACAGGAACACTTACAGGAGCAAGTTCATTCTTAAACAACCCATTGGCATAAGCTTCATTGGAACGTTTATAGGATTCAATTGCATAAGCATCCTGATCCTCGCGAGTTATTTTACATTCACTAGCACATAATTCTGCAGCACTTCCCATGTGATAATCCTTATAAACATCCCACAAACCATCTTTAACAAGGCCGTCAATAATAGAAGCATTTCCCAACTTATAACCTGTTCGTGCTTTATCGAGGTAATAAGGAACATTGCTCATACTTTCCATTCCACCCGCTATAACACAATCGTTAAAACCAAGCATTATTGATTCAGCTGCAAGCATAATTGCTTTCATTCCGGAAGCACAAACTTTATTAACAGTTGTTCCGGGAACTGTATTGGGAATTCCTGCCCAAATGGATGCTTGGGTTACGGGAGCCTGGCCAACTCCTGCAGATAGAACATTACCCATATAAACCTCCTGAACCAGATTAGGATCAAGCTTGATATTCTCCATTGCGGACTTAATTACCTGAGCACCTAATTGTGTAGCAGATAAGGCAGATAAAACTCCGCCAAAACTTCCTATGGGAGTTCGTTTGGCGGATACAATTACAACTTCTTTCATATTATTTTATTATTTCGCAAATATAATAAATCTCTTTTACCTACTACTTTTGGGTTAGTACATCGTTTTAATGGGTTTACCTAAAAAATATTTTTTTGAACATAAAATACTAAGTACTAAATACTAAGTACTAATTCGTATTTTCGCAAATCCATATGAAAAACTATTTTATCCGTCTTTCCAATAAGCACGAAACAATTTCCAAATATGTTTTTGTATTCCTGACAATCATTCTTATTGTTATTGCCTTACCCAAGGAAACTCAGTTCAATTATACTTTTCACAAGGGTAAGCCATGGGCATTTGACAATTTGCTTGCACCATTTGATTTTGCTATCAATAAAACAGAAAATGAACTGAATGAAGAGAAAGCTAATGTGATGAAGAATGTTCATCCGTTTTATCGCTTTGATGAAAAAATTAGTGAACAAAAACTTTATTCTTTTGAAAATGAAATCAATGACGTTTGGAAAAAACGATTTGAAAATCAAGCCGCCGAAATTAAGGTTAAAGATCAACTTTCAAAACTCAAACTTACACAGCTTGCAATAGGAAAACAAATTTTAAAAGTCGTTTACGAAAAAGGAATCATACTCATAAATGATCAATCAAACAGCAATAACCCCGATGGCATAATCACGGTCGTAAAAAACAACGTAGCGGAAGAACACGTTCTAATGGATTATTTTACCATTCAATCCGCCTACAAATTTATTCTTGATCAATTAAATTCTATCTCCGCTGCCGATGTTTCTTTACTTTCCCCATTACTTGAAAATGCTCTCTCTCACAACATTATTTATGATGACGATGCCACCAGGCAATGGACAAAACAGATTTTGGATAAAATATCTTTGTCACATGGCTTGGTCCAAAAAGGTGAGGTTGTAATTCTGAAAGGGGAAGTAGTGGATGATCAGAAGTTACAAAAACTCCAATCACTAAAAAATGAAATGAAAGATCAGGAGTTCAGCGGCTCTGCCAAATGGATGATATATCTTGGACATTTCATACTTGTATCTCTGGCTTTAGGAATGTTGTTGCTCTTCTTGTATCAGTTTCGACGACCGATTTACGACGATAATTCTCGTATTATTTTATTAATGTTATTAATTGTTCTGATTATATATATTTTCTTGTGGGCAAGGATGATTAATGTATTTGATATGTACCTCGTCCCTGTTTGCATATTGCCGATTGTAATTCGAGCCTTTTACGATACACGAACAGCTTTATTCTCCCATATTGTAACACTGTTAATAATAGGTTTTGAAGCTCCAAGCGGATTTGAATTTATGTTTGTACAAACCATTGCCGGCATGGTTGCTATATTTTCTATTTTCAGCATGAGCCGCCGTTCGCAATTTTTTATTACTGTATTTATGATTTTTTTATCCTATACCGTTTCTTTCCTTGGAATTACCATTCTTCACGAAGCAAACCTTAGAAGCATTGACTGGATGAACCTGAAATGGTTCCTGGGAAATTCAATAATTACATTATTTGCTTTTCCACTAATATTTGTTTTTGAAAAAGCGTTTGGTTTTCTCTCCGATGTTTCATTAATGGAGTTGTCGGATTCCAATTCTCCGCTCATGAGAGAATTATCCACGAAGGCCCCCGGAACCTTTCAACATAGCCTTCAGGTTGCAAATCTGGCGGAAGCAGCCGTACAGCATATAGGCGGCAATCCATTGCTGGTAAGAGCAGGGGCCATGTATCACGACATTGGTAAAATTGATTTTCCATTGTACTTTATCGAAAATCAAAACACCCTAAACAATCCACACGACGAACTTCCTTTCGAAGAAAGCGCACGTATTATTAAGAGCCATGTTATTCGAGGAATTGAGAAAGCAAAGAAATTCAGAATTCCCGAACAAATTATAGATTTTATTCGAACGCATCACGGAACCGTACGCTTGCAATATTTTTATCAGTCCTTTCTAAAAAATTATCCGGAGCAAGTGCCGGACGAAGAGTTATTTCGATATTCCGGTCCATTACCCTTTTCAAGGGAAACGGCAGTATTAATGATTTCTGACTCTGTGGAGGCTGCTTCGCGCAGTCTAAAGAATGCGGATACAAAATCTATAAACGACCTGGTGGATTACATTATCGACAATCAGATGCAACAAAAACAATTTGATAATTCACCAATTACCATGAAAGATATTAGTGAATTAAGAAAATTATTTAAGAAGATGTTAATGAGTATTTACCATGTGAGAGTAGAGTATCCTCATTGAATAATACGAAAATAAAAATGCGATACTTTATTCGACTTTCCTTTGACGGCACTGATTTTCATGGCTGGCAAATTCAGAAAAATGCTCATAGCGTTCAGACAGAATTAAATAATGCTTTGGGAATTCTATTAAAAAAACCATCGTTTGAAACCATCGGATGCGGAAGGACGGATACGGGAGTTCATGCTCACAAGTTTTATGTTCACTTTGACAGCGATGAAATAGTAAACGGCGATGATATGAAACATCATCTAAATTGTATTCTCCCTTCATCGATAGCAATACATTCTGTTTTCAATGTCGCTGCTGACGCTCATGCCCGATTTAGCGCCACTTCAAGAACTTATCAGTACAGGGTTTATCAAAGTAAAAATCCCTTCCTTCGGAATTGGGCTTATTATTTTTCATCGCAAGTTGACCTGCAAAAAATGAATGCCTTAGCTGAAACATTAAAAAATCATTCTGACTTTTCCGCTTTTAGCAAATCACGTACTCAAACCTTAACAAATCTTTGCACCATTTCCCGTGCGGTTTGGGATTGGAAAGGGGAAGAGCTTGTATTTACAATTTCAGCAAATAGATTTTTACGCAATATGGTTCGGGCTATTGTTGGAACTTTATTGAATGCAGGTATAAATAAGATTGATGAAAAAGATTTTCTAAATATTCTATTGAGCCGAAACAGAAGCGAAGCCGGCAAATCGGTTCCGGCTCATGGTTTATATCTAGCTGATATTGTTTATCCCTTTCAGGTATACTAATGGAAAAGAAACAAACCATAAGCGGTAAAGCATTTGACATTGCAGTCCTGAAGCGGATTTACCGATTTGTTTTGCCGTATAAGAAAAAGTTTAATGTTGCCGTAGCTTTAACGCTTCTTATTGCATGCATTTCTCCCGTCAGGCCTTTGCTCATTCAATATACAATTGATAACTATATTGTAAAACTCGACAGTGCCGGACTTTTGATGATGATGGCTATTATGACATCACTTTTGTTAATACAGACTGCCATACAATATTACCATACCTATCTCACGAATTGGCTTGGGCAAGTTGTCATTAAGGATTTACGGATAAAATTGTTTAATCACATTTCCGGATTACGTTTGAAGTATTTTGATCATACACCTATTGGCACTTTAGTAACACGCACCATCAGTGATTTGGAAACAATTGCGGATATTTTCAGTGAAGGATTAATCGTCATTATTGGAGATTTATTACAGGTTGTGGTTATTATTATTGTAATGTTTGTAATGGACTGGCAACTGTCATTGATTAGTCTATCAACAATTCCTGTTCTTCTTTTTGCTACAAGAATTTTTCAAAAGGGAATTAATAAAGCTTTTCGGGATGTTCGAACCCAGGTTGCCCGTCTGAATACATTTGTCCAGGAACATGTAACAGGGATGACAGTTGTGCAGGTATTTAACAGGGAAGAAGAAGAAATGAAACGTTTCAAAACCATAAATAAAGAACACATGAAGGCTCATGTTAAGTCTGTATGGTATTACTCGATTTTTTTTCCTGTTGTAGAGTTGTTAACGGCAACATCCATTGGTTTGCTTGTATGGTGGGGCTCCCGAGGCGTTATTGAGGGAAATGTTTCCCTGGGAAATGTAATCGCTTTCATCATGTTTATCTATATGCTTTTTCGACCTATACGTGAACTAGCAGATAAATTTAACACTTTACAAATGGGAGTAGTCAGCAGCGAACGCGTTTTCCGGGTTTTAGATACCAATGAATTTATTTTGACCGATGGAAAAAATAAGCAACCTATTAAAGGTAAAATTGAATTTAAAAATGTTTGGTTTGCCTACAACGAATTACCCCTATCAGAAAATGCAGAGCCGGATTGGATTCTAAAAGATATTAGTTTTATTGTCAAGCCCGGTGAATCATTGGCCTTAATTGGAGCAACAGGGGCAGGCAAATCTTCTATCATTAACCTTGTCGGGCGACTTTATGAATTTCAAAAGGGAAGCATTCTGATAGACGATATAGATATCCGATCCTACGACCTTTTTGAATTACGAAAGCAAATTGCTGTAGTTTTACAGGATGTATTTCTTTTTTCTGATACTATTTTTAATAATATTACATTAAACGATTCTTCTGTATCGCGTGAAAAAGTAATCGAATCTTCCAAAGCTATTGGAGCGCACGAATTCATAATGCGCCTTCCGGGAAATTATGATTTTAATGTAATGGAACGGGGAGCAATGTTGTCAGTTGGTCAACGTCAGTTGATCTCATTTATTCGTGCTTATGTTTTTGAACCTAAGATCCTCATTCTTGATGAAGCAACTTCATCCATTGACAGTGAATCAGAAGAACTTATTCAGGAAGCTACCTCTAAACTTACCTATCAACGAACATCCATTGTAATTGCGCACAGGCTTGCAACAATACAAAATGCAGACAGCATAATTGTTCTTGACCATGGACGTAAGATGGAACAAGGAAGCCATCAGGAACTTCTTAAACAGAAAGGCCTTTACCGTGAATTGTATGAAATACAATTTGTCGAAAAGTGAAATTTTAGAATATTGTTAGTTTCCCGTTTTTAAACCTAAAATGCGTTTTTTGAAGTAAATTATTAACAAAATTTGCTTTTTTGCTTTTTTTTTCATTTATTTAAGTTCAATACTGAGTTATTGGATTAAATTATTTTATCCAATATTTCAATTCATTTCCAAAAATTTAATTCTTTGGACATTTAAGGAAGTAACATTTTTAATAGGTTGCTTTCAAAATTCACAATTAACAATATTAAACGATGAATAATAATTATTGCAAGAAAAATTCAAAATCAATTTATTTTCTTTTGTTCTTTGCTTTTGTCTTTTTATTTAATGCTAAACCAATGCAGGCAGCCATAACGGTAAATGTTGACGTACCTGCTAATACAACTCCTAATCTGGCTGCATCATATTCATCACTTGTTTCAGCACTTGTAGATTTAAATGCTGTGACCGGAATGTCTGGTCCAATAATACTTACCCTTTCCGGCTCAGAAACTGCACCTCCAAGCGGTTTCACAATTGGAAGTGCAACACTAAATCCAATTTTAAGTGCTGTTAATACCCTTACTTTGATACAAAGTGGTGGCGCAACTATCAATGCCGGTATT
>JAYURB010000325.1:0-3218 GCA_043756425.1 Bacteroidota bacterium | reverse complement strand
GCAATTCGACATTGAAGTCTTCGTAATAAACTTCATTGCCTGTTTTGAAAAAATCTGATGTGTATCCGATTTCATCGCCTGTTATTTTTTTATCGATTGATTGTACTCGCGAATAATTAACTGAAACATCGGATCCATATTTTCCGCCTGCGAAACTTCCGGGTTTTAAATTGAAGAAAAATTCTCCCTGCATTCCATATTCACCATTTGGCTGTGTAGCATATGGATAAAGAGCTGCCAGAATGTATGTATGATTTTTCGTCATAGCCGGAAGATAATTTATGATCAGACTATTTAATGTCGCAGTACGGTCCGAACGAAAACTCAAATTATCAATTCTCTTCGCGGCAAGGGTAAAACCAGCACCTTTTTTTGACCAGGTTCCAGTTAATAATGAAGCGGATCCGGATTTGTAAATTAATTTATTCGTAGCTGAAGGATCATTAATCTTATATGCAAACTCGCCCGATATTGTAAGATTTTTATGGATGACGGTCAGACGTCCGGAACCAGCTCCTACATTTTCAGGTAGTATATAAATCGGATCTTTATCACTTTGATATTTACTGACGAAGCTTGCACCAAAAATAAACTTAGTAGTCATGCTATCGCCTCTCTTCAGCGTTTCATTCAGAAACCATTCTGCATCAGCACCACGAACGATTCCCTCTCCTTTCGAAAAAAAATCACGCTGGTAGCCAAGCAAACCCTTCAAATAAAGTCCTTTTGCAGGATTATATTTTACTCTTAATCCGTCCATTGCATTATCGTAGCCCAATCCTCTTTCTTCATAGCTTCTGAAGATTAACCCGTTTCCAAACTGATCATAGAAATTACCAGCTGTAATTTCCAGTTCATTATTTTTATAATTCAGGTAACGATATGAAATTCCATTCCCTTTATATCTTGGATCGAATCCCAATAATGGGTTTGTATAATTTTCATAGCGCAATCCAGCGGAAAAATTTCCCTGGTCATAAATAAAATTTGCGAATCCATTCGATAATACCTTTTCCGGAACTACAGGTGCGCCGATTACGGAGTCTGTAAGATAATATTGAGCATCAAGCTGAAAGTTCCCATGAATGGAGCCGCCTCCTGGTATCTGACTATAAATTTCCTGCGTAAAAATAAATGTACTAGCGATGAGCAGAGTATATAATGCTTTCATCAATCGATGTATGTTTTTAAATATTAAATAAACCAAAAAATTAATTATATTTATTTACCTGCTGCTTTTTTAACTGCTTCATAAATTTCATCTTCATTGCCAGGTGCAAAACCGACATGCTGCCAAACGATTTCCTTATTTCCATTTAACACGAATGTCTGGGGAGGCATGTTAACATTCATTTCTCTTTTAAAGTCGCCGTTTGGATCCACATACGATTCAAAAGACCAGTTCCTTGCATTTATAAATGGAGCTACACGCTGCATAGTACGGGCATCGTCAACAGAAACAATGATTACTTTGACTCCTGTTTCTTTTTTCCAATCCTCATATACATCGTTGATGGCATTCAGCTCTTCAATGCAGGGCTTACACCATGTAGCCCAGAAATCGATAACTATTGGCTTACCGTTATTTTCAAAAGATGAAGTATTGATATTTTCGCCTCCGCTTGTTTTCAGATCAACTTTAGGAAGAGTTCTGTTCGCCATTTTCTCTTGTGCAGAAACAGAGCCTGCAATTATTAATAACGAAAATAAAAAGAAGTTTTTCATAGTATATATTGATTTTGTAATAAAGGTAAAAAGGGCTTAATTTCTTAAGCCCTTTTTCCTCAATGATTATAGTAAATTATTATTCTGTAATCGTCACTCGTTTTGTAACAGTCTGGATTTTTGTTCTTACTGAAACATCATAAGATCCGATTGCTTCTCCGGTAAGATTTAATTTATAAACTCCAGAAGAAACGCTTCCTATGTTCATCGTTTTAACAATTGCACCAAGTGAGTTTGTTACGACAACCGTAACATCTTCACTATTGAATAAACTAATTTGAACATTCAATTCGCCTTTTGAAGGATTCGGGTAAACACTTACACCTTTGATGTTCTCAATTTTATTTACACCCGTAGTAAGATTTGTAGATACATTAATATTATCAACAAAACAGTTGTTACCGTAAGCGCTAGTTCCTTTAAACTTAAAGAATACACTTGACTGACCAACAAGGTTATCGATATTAATTGCTTTGTGATGCCACTGACTTTGATTCCATGGTCTCCAGTTTCCTGTTGTATCTGGATTTCCATTCGCTAAAGTTATTCCTGCTTCATTGTAAATGGAAGTCCAGGTAGCTCCGCAATCAGTAGAGGATTGTAATTCTAGTCGATCATTTTCAGTCTGATATCTTGAATAAGCAACTTCAAAATCGAAACTTGCAGTTGTTGTTCCAGAAACTGAGAAATCATAATTAGGCATCCATAATTCATCTACTTCACCAACAGTGCTGATGCTGTAAAAACTGATTCTTGCACTTCCGCCAGACTGACCATAAGCGGCAGTCGACCTGATCCATGTTACTCCATTACCCGGATTAACAACACGCCATGTAGGTAGTGGAGGAAAGGTTGTAGTTGTAAAATCCTGAGTCAATGGTAATATAAGACCCGTGCTTCCATATGAATTAAAGGTTATTGACTGTACGTCATTGCCAGTATTCAGATCAGAAGTGCTATTTGGATACGATATCGTAGCTGTTATTGTATGTGAACCAGGAGTAGGGTTAACAACAGGAAGAGCAACTACATCAGTTGTATTTGTTGCAAGGTTGCCAGTCCAGGGAATTGTTGTTCCTGCAACACCGTCCACTGTGTAATCGATGTTTGCAGTAGTAAGATTTGATGTTCCCATATTTCTGATTGTAACAGTTGGGTTCAATGGCTGGTTACATGAAAAGTCAGGAACACCCGCAAATGCACAATCCATTCTTGCATCTACAGCCATTGGAATAGGAGCACTGTATGCAGCTTGTCTTACATCAACAGTTGCATCATCCTGAACAAAAGCTACAACAGCCAGTTGATTTTTATCATATACATAAGAAGGAATTGCTGCTGCGAAATTAAAAGTTTGTGTCTGACCTAATGTCCAGTTACCGGCAAGAGTAGTTCCAGTAGCATTAGGTATCATTGTCCTCATCACTCCCTGAAAAACAGTTTCGCCATTCGTTCCCGGAGCTTTACAGAAATTGATATATCTTTCAATAACT
>JAYURB010000324.1:0-20333 GCA_043756425.1 Bacteroidota bacterium | reverse complement strand
CAACAGTGCTGACTCAAAAGAATTTTCAGGAATTCAATATGAATCCTTTGAAACTCCATTATGTTACGATGACGAATTACGATGGAACATTTGAAAATGTAAAAATTATTTACGACAAAGACAATCTTAACAATACTCTTGGCGAAATAGTTTCAAAAAACTATAAGACACAATTGCGTATTGCTGAAACAGAGAAATACCCTCATGTTACCTTTTTCTTCAGCGGAGGCCGGGAAGAGCCTTATTCAGGTGAAGAAAGAATAATGATTTCTTCACCAAAGGTTGCAACATATGATTTGCAGCCTGAAATGAGTGCCGGTGAAGTTACCGAGGCTGTTTGCAAGGTATTATCGCAAGGCAAAATCGACTTTGTCTGCCTTAATTTTGCCAATGCTGATATGGTAGGCCATACAGGTGTTTTTGAAGCTGTTGTCAGAGCCGTTGAAACCGTTGATTCCTGCGTAAAACGTATTGTCGAAACCGGCTTGCCTAAAGGATATTCTTTTCTGATTACTGCAGATCATGGCAATGCAGACTATATGATTAATGAAGACGGCACCCCAAATACAGCTCATACTACCAATCCTGTTCCGCTTTTTTTGGTCGGTAGTGAATATAAAAAAATAAATCCCGGACGTTTGTGTGATCTGGCCCCATCCATTCTGACGATGCTAGGCATACCCATTCCTGCTGAAATGACAGGAAAAAACCTTTTGGCAGATTGAATTTTTTATTGTCAGGTTTAGTTAAATAAATCCCTGAATTCCTCTTTAGATATCTTAACCGGCATCCTTAAAGCTTCCTCTAAATAAACTAATTTCTTACCTTCGCTTTCCAAAAATTAACTATATGGAAACTACTCAGGAATTTATCCGCACCAATGAAAAGCGATTCATCGATGAACTAATCGATTTATTAAAAATACCATCCATTAGTGCTGATAGTAAATATTCAAAAGATGTAATCCGCGCAGCGGAATTCATCAAGACAAAACTGGAAAATGCCGGAGCAGAAAAAGTAGAAATATGTCCTACCAAAGGTCATCCTATCGTTTACGGAGAAAAAATAATTGATCCAAAACTTCCAACCGTCATCGTTTATGGTCATTACGATGTGCAGCCTGTAGATCCTGTCAGCCTATGGGATTCGCCTCCATTTGAACCGGTCATCAAAGACAATAAAATTTATGCCCGCGGAGCCTGCGACGACAAAGGTCAGGTTTATATGCATATCAAAGCATTCGAGGGAATGATGAAAACAAATACATTGCCCTGCAACGTACGCTTTATGATTGAAGGAGAAGAAGAAGTTGGTTCTTCAAACCTGGGACCATGGGTAAAAGAAAATAAAAGCAGACTTACAGGTGATGTGATTTTAATTTCCGACACTTCAATAATCGCTAACGACACGCCCTCTATAGAAGTTGGTCTTCGCGGCTTGAGTTATATAGAAGTTGAAGTGATAGGACCAAACCGTGACCTTCATTCGGGTGTTTACGGTGGTGCTGTTGGAAATCCGATTCAGATTCTTTGTCAGATGATCTCTTCACTGAAGGACAAAGACAACCATATTACCATTCCCGGTTTTTACGACGATGTTTTTGCATTATCCAAATCGGAAAGAGAAGAACTGAACAAAACGCCTTTTGATGCAAACGATTATATGAAAGACCTTGGCGTAAATGAATTAGTAGGAGAAACAAGTTATACGACTCTTGAGAGAACAGGGATTCGACCTACTCTTGAACTAAATGGTATCTGGGGAGGTTATATTGGAGAGGGATCAAAAACCGTTTTACCTTCCAAAGCGAATGCAAAAATCAGTATGCGCCTGGTGCCCAATCAGAGTTCAGAGAAGATCACTCAATTGTTCAGTGACCATTTTAAAAAAATTGCTCCTGCTTCCGTTAAAGTAAAAGTAAGTCCGCATCACGGTGGAGAACCTGTTGTTACTCCGACAGACTCTATTGCATTCAAAGCCGCCAGTAAAGCCATCGAACAAACTTTTGGAAAAAAGCCAATTCCTACTCGCGGAGGAGGAAGCATACCAATCGTTGCACTTTTCGAAAAAGAACTTGGATTGAAATCTGTTTTAATGGGCTTTGGCTTAGACAGTGACCTTATCCACTCTCCAAACGAACACTATGGTATCTTCAACTATATGAAAGGGATTGAAACAATACCGTTATTCTTTAAGTATTTTTCAGAAATGAAAAAATAAAATTTAGCTCATTATAGGTTCCGCTTCTAAACAATAAATTAGAAGCGGAACATAAAAGTTCATGAGCACCATTGAATCCTTTTCTCTACTTTTACTCCCCGGTATTTTAGTACCAAATCCCTGATGTTTTTTCAAAAAAAATTCTTTTTTTTCCTTTTACTGTTTACATTGGTTATCTATACATTAGCTTCGGCTCAAATGCCAAAGTTATATGGAACGGTAAATGATGAAATGGGGCATTCTCTTCCGGGTGCAGGAGTTTCAATTTTATCTATTTCAGACTCTTCTTTGATTGAAACAACAGTTGCAGATACTTTAGGTAAATTCAGATTTTCTTCCTTGGACAAAGGGGGGGTTCTCCTAAAAATTTCCTACGTTAGTTTTGCAGATTTTTTCACAACAATAAATGTGGATGACAAACCTTACAATGCAGGAATACTTGCATTAAAAGTAAAAACAACATCTCTTAAAGCGATTAACATAGATGCTAAAACGCCACCCGTTCAGGCAAAAGGAGATACAATGCAGTATAATGCCGATGCTTTTAAAGTAAATAAAGATGCAACAGCTGAAGACCTGGTCACAAAAATGCCCGGTGTTACACTGCAGGATGGTAAAGTGCAAGCACAGGGAGAGGAAGTTAAAAAAGTACTTGTTGACGGAAAGCCTTTTTTGGGGGACGATGCCAATGCTGCATTAAAAAATCTTCCTGCGGAAGCGATTGATAAGGTTCAGGTCTACGACAGAAAAAGCGACCAAAGCACATTTACAGGATTTGACGACGGCAATACGACAAAGACAATGAACATTATTACCAGGCCTCAATTCCGCAATGGAACATTTGGAAAAGTCTTTTCGGGTTACGGTACTGAAGATCTTTGGAAAGATGGATTCAATGTAAATTTCTTTAAAGACAAAAGAAAACTTTCCTTACTGGGCAATGCAAATAAAATTAATGAACAAAATTTTTCTGCTGATGATTTACTGGGAGTGGTCGGAACAAATGCCGGTGGTAGGCCCCAAGGCGGAGGAAGAGGAAATTTTGGAAACCGTCAGGGTGGCGGCAGGAATGTACAGCAAAATGAATTAAGCCCTTTCCTTGTTGATCAGAAAAATGGAATTGCAACTACTTATTCTGCAGGAATTAATTACACCAATCAATTGAAAAAGCTAAATTACACTTTCAGTTATTTTTACAATCAAACGGAAAATAATTCAAACGGCGATTTATTCCGTCAGTATTTTACAGGGACCGATGCTTTAAATTACCGTGAAACCAGTTCAGGCAAAACAACCAACGAAAATCACCGCGCTAACCTTTCTCTTGATTATAAATTTGACACCTTGCGCTCGCTTTTAATCCAGCCAAAAATCTCATTTCAAAAAAACAGCGGCAATAGCAGTCAGGCCGGTATTAATAATGGCGTAAACGGACAATTAAGTGAAGCTGTTACAGAATATCGTTCCGATATTAACGGATACAATTTTTCCTCCCCCATACTTTATCGTCACTCCTTTCTAAAAAAGGGCCGGACCTTTTCTGCAAATTTTAATCCTGCATACAATGAGAACAAAGGGGAAAGCGGATTAATTTCTTACACGACCTATACCAACGATACACTGCCCAAAGATTCACTTAACCAGGTTACTGATCCCCTTTCGCATGGATGGAACAATAGCACTGAGTTGACCTATACGGAACCATTAAATAAAGAAACACAACTATCTTTTACCTACAAGAATTATTACTCCTTATCCAATTCCGATAAGCAGACCTTTTCTTATTCACCATCCGATGCTTTGTATAATCAGCTCGACACGTCCTTATCAAATACATTCCAAAATACTTATTTCTCTCAATCCTTGGGGACCAGCTATCGTTATCAGGTTGAAAAATGGAATTTCATGGCCGGTATTTCATACCAAAAAGCCTCCATGAAAAACGAACAAACATTTCCTTATGTGGGAAAGACTGATAAAAATTTCGAAAATATCCTTCCCAATGCAATGTTTCAATACCGTTTTACGACTAAGAAGAATTTAAGAATTTTCTATAGAAGTAATAATAATACTCCTTCTGTAAGTCAATTGCAGAACGTATTGAACAATAACAATCCACTTCAGCTGAGTATAGGCAATCCGTCTTTAAAGCAGGACTGGCAAAATTTTATTAACCTTCGTTATTCAGCCGTAAATTCAGAAAAAAACACATCATTCACCTTATACACGAATTTTTCAGTTACCAGTGATTACCTCGGAAATTCTACCACTATTGCTTCCGGAGATTCAATTGTTGTTGAAGGGATTGTTCTTGCCAATGGTTCTCAGCTAAGCAAACCTGTTAACCTCAATGGATATTATAATTTCCGGTTTTTTGCCAATTACAGTTTCCCTGTAAAAAAAATCAAATCAAATTTAAATATCAATTCTAATTGGAGTAATACCCGAACTCCTTCACTGATAAACGGCGCTATAAATTATTCGACTATGACTGCAAGCGGTCTGGGTATTTCACTTAGCAGTAACATCAGTGAAAAATATGACTTTACAATTTCTTCTAATGCAGCGCTGAATAATATTACCAATTCAATACAGGGAAAATTAAACAGCGACTATTATAACATTAATTCTCGTTTTAAAATTCAGGTAATGCCTTGGAAAGGATTGGTTATTCAAACAGATTTAAACCATCAATATAATTCAGGATTATCAACAAGCTATAACCAGGAATATTTACTATGGAATGCATCCCTCGGATATAAATTTTTGAAAAATCGTGTAGCTGAAATTCGCATCAGTGCGATTGATTTGCTCAATAAGAATACAAACATTACCAGAAATACAACAGAAGTTTATTACGAAGACATTCGCTACAATCAACTGCAACGATATTTCTTGGTTACGTTTACTTACAATCTGAAGTTTTTTAAAATAGAAAATAAGTAACGTTTTAGTTGCTTAATTTTATATTAAATTTTTATGCTATAAAATATTTTGAAAATCAGATGCTACTTCTGCCGGTTTACAATATACACACCGAATAAAATAGCAGCCATTCCAATAAAATGAAAAAGACCAAGTGATTCATGGTCCCATAAACCCCAGAGTACAGCAACAAATGGAATAAGATAGGTTACACTTGCAGCAGCCAGTGCCCCGGAGTTTTTAATGACTTTATTGAAAATGATTGTAGAGAAAGCCGTTCCCAGAATACCCAATATGGCAATACAGAATAGGCTAAAACCTGCTCCTTCAGTATTTATTGTGCGCGAAACGAAGTCAGTAGAAAAAGAATAAATTCCCATTGGAATTCCTATAAAAAAAATTGCAAAGCCTGAATTCCGCAGCGAATCAATTGAGGATAGTTTATACCTGAGAATATTCACACTAAAGGCATAGCAAATCGTTGCCAGAACAACAAACAAAGCATACGAATTTACCTGATCTATACCAATCCCTCCACGCTTTCCCATAACTAAGAGAAAGGCTCCCAACAAACCGACAGTCAGTCCAAGAATTTTATTTTTTCCAACCTTCATTCCAAAAATTAGAATGCCAACAATTAAGGTGAAAATTGGAGTTAAAGAATTTATCATTCCAGCTACTGCACTGCTAATGCGGGTTTCAGCCAATGGAAAAAGTATAGAAGGAATTCCATTCCCCAATATACCGGTGGCAATTAAATATTTCCACTTTGATTTTTCTATTGTTTTAAAATGACTGACAACAAAAGGCAGCATAAAAAGAAATGCAATAAAAATCCGGACAGAACCAACCTGGTAAGGCGTGTAAACAAGCAAAGCCCGTTTCATAAGAATAAATGAACTACCCCAGATAACGGCGAGAATGGCAATAAGAAAATAAGATTTGTTTTTTGCTTCTGTCACAATAGGTTTACAATTGGAAAACTGATTTCAATTTATTCTTATTCAAGAGATCTATAAAATAAGGGAACACAAAAAAACTATTTTCTTTTCTTCTCATGAAAGGCTCCCTGAAACTCCGGATCTTCCTTTCTTCTCTGATCATCAATTTCTCTAAGCATCAATTGATTTTCTTCGTAAGGAGTTTCGGCGATTTCAACTTCCGGTGGAATTTCAAAAACAGGAATTTTCTGTCCAATAAGTTTTTGAATTTTCTTAAGATGGTATTCATCGTTTGGCGAACAGAATGTTATTGAATCGCCATTACTTTTCGCTCTGCCTGTCCGGCCTATGCGGTGTATATAATCCTCGTAAACTAGAGGTATGTCAAAGTTGATAACATGTGTAACATCCTTTATGTCTATTCCCCGGGAAGCCACATCCGTTGCAACTAAAAAAGGAATCTTTTCCTCACTGAACATTTTCATTGCATTCAGCCTGGTATTCTGATCTTTATTGCCGTGTATTAGTCTTACTTTATCCTCTCCGTGTTTTCGGGCAATGTATTTGGTAATATTGGATGCTGTACTCTTCGTTTTACAGAATATCATAACCTTACTGAAAGCCGGGTTATTAAAAAGATGTTCGAGTAAATTAATTTTTGTCTTAAGGTTTGGAACGAAAAAAATTTTCTGTGAAACAGATTTTACGATTTTTACTTCAGGCTCAATTCTGATTTCAACCGGACCTACCAGAAAATCCTCCGTAATCAATTTAACTTTTTCATTCCACGTAGCAGAAAAAAGCAAGTTTTGTCTTTTACGCGGCATGACATCAAGCATGCGACTGATTTGCCTTTTAAAACCCATATCAAGAAGTCGTTCTGCTTCATCGAGTACAAAATAATAAACGCTTCTAAGATTCAGGTGGCTAGAAAGATAAAGATCCATCATGCGCCCGGGAGTTGCAATAATAACATCTACTCCATTCTTCAAGGCATCCTTCTGCGATTTCATACCCGTTCCGCCAACCAGAGCAACTGAACGCAAATCAGTATAACTTGCAAGAAGTTTAAAATGTTCATTTACCTGAAGGGCAAGTTCATGGGTAGGAACAACAATAAGCAAACGGGGGTCCTGGCCCTGAGCAAATTTAATTTTATAAATGAGCGGAATAAGATACGCAGCGGTTTTACCTGTTCCTGTCTGTGCAATTCCCAGAACATCGTGCCCCTGAAGTATAAGTGGAATCGCTTTCTGTTGTATCAAGGTAGGCTCTGTAAAGCCTGCATCAGCAATTGCATTCCACAATTGCTTGTTAAGTTTAAAATCGGAAAATGATGCTGACATACAGGGTAAAGATAAAGAAGTCTGAAGGGGGAATAAAATTAAAAGAGGTACAAAGCTCTAAAAAAATCAGAAAGCTTTGCACCTCTTTTAGTAAGGTGAATGTTAATCAACCTTATTTACCAAATTTTTGCACGAAGAGAATCCGGGCGATACATTTTATCTCCTTCTTTTATGTTGAAGGCCTGATAAAATTCAGGGATATTGCTAAGCGGTCCGTTTACACGATGAATTCCCGGAGAATGAGGATCGGTGATAATTCGCTGCATTTGAGTTTCAGGGCGAATCTCTCCTGCCCAGATGGTAGCAAAACCAAGGAAGAAGCGTTGATCGGGTGTAAGTCCATCAATTTTAGTATTTCCTTTTCCTTGTTCCGTACGTTTGAATGCCTGGTAAGCAATTGTTATTCCACCAAGATCAGCAATATTTTCGCCGAGGGTTAAATTTCCATTTACATGAATGGTATCCAGTACAGTATAACTATTAAATTGTTCAACTATCCTGTTTGCTTTTGAAACAAACTTTGAAGAGTCCTCACTGGTCCACCAGCTGGTAAGGTTACCTTTGGAATCGAAATTTCTACCTTCATCGTCAAATCCATGAGTCATTTCATGACCAATTACTGCACCAATAGCTCCGTAATTTACAGCATCATCAGCTGCTGAATTGAAGAAAGGAGGTTGAAGAATTCCTGCAGGAAAAACGATTTCATTGTTGGAGGGATTGTAATATGCATTTACGGTTGGTGGTGTCATTCCCCACTGCGTGCGATCTACCGGTTTACCTACCTGATTGATCATGTAATTATAATTCCATTGAGTAGCATTCATTACGTTTGTAAAAAAGGAACCCCTTGATACATCAAGGCCTTTGTAATCTTTCCATTTGTCCGGATAGCCGATTTTACGGGTGATAGAATTAAGTTTTTCAATTGCTTTCTTTTTTGTCTCCGCACTCATCCAATCCAGTTTTTCAAGACGTTCATTGTACACTGCAATCAGATTAGAAACAAGTTCATCCATTCTTTTCTTAGCGTCAGGAGGAAAATATTTCGCTGCGTAAACCTGTCCAAGTGCATCTCCAACCATTCCGTCAGTCATCTGCACCATTCTTTTCCAACGCGATTGAATTTCTTTTTGTCCTCCAAGAATCTTGTTGTTAAAATTAAAATCTTCATTCACAAAATCATTACTTAAAACATTTCCTGAAAGACTAAGCAAATGCCATTTCAGATAAGTCTTCCAGTCGTTAATTGAGTTAGACTGAATTTGTTTATTAAGTTCTTTAAGAAATTCAGGCTGACCTAATACAAGATAATCGTAAGACCCGGTAACATCAAGGTTCTTCATCATTTCCTGCCAATTAATAGAAGGTGTAAGTGCATCCAGTTGAGCAATAGTTACTTTATTATATGTTTTGAATGGATCACGAAGTTCTTCACGTGTCATGGAAGCTCCCGCAAGTCCGGTCTCAATTCGCATAACAACCTGAGCGTATTGCTGAGCAGTTTTTTCATCCATACCATAAAGGGTAAACATTTTCACCATGTGTTTCAAAAACTCTTCGCGAATTGTTTTTGAACGTGGATCCGGCTTGAAATAATAGTCACGATCCGGTAAAGACAAACCTCCCTGCATTATTTGCGGTACATTGACTTCACTGTTTTTCGGATCTTGATACGCATAGAAACTAAACATTGGACTGCCGCTCCATTTTTGAATTTTCGCTACGTAAGCAAGTAAACTGTTCATGTCAGCAAGCTTGTCTATAGCATCCATTTCACCTTTTATTGGCGAAGCCCCCAGCTTTTCAATAGTATTGGTATCCATAGCACTGAAGTAAAAATCTCCGACTAACTGATCTGGAGATCCTTTCGCTGCATTTGTTTTTGCCGCTGCTTCATCTACAATTGCATGAAGATTTTTCTTATTGTTTTCAGAAAGTATGCTGAAAGTGCCCCAACGTACCTGATCGGATGGAATTGGATTCTTTTTTATCCAACCTCCATTGGCAAAATTAAAGAAGTCAGTGGCAGGACTGAAAGTAGAATCAAAATTTGCAGGATCAATTCCTGTTCCTTTTTTTGCTTCAGAATTCATGCAACTGTAAAATCCAAGGGTAGCTGCAAGAGCCCCAATGGCAAGCATTATTTGAGAATTTTTCATTTATTTTAGACTATTTAATTTTAAGCATGCAAAATTAGAATTTTATCGTTGTCATTTAGATTATTAACCTTAATTAACAGTATTCCCTAGACTTTTTGTTTTACCAATTTCATTATATGGCTTAAGTAATATGTAATATTTATTAGCACAATGTCATTCAACTTAAATCCGTAACGGAATACAAATTTTAAATAATGCACCCTATAAAATTCGATTTTATTCAAAAAAAGCCTCTTTTATTTTCAAAATAATCTTAGTATTTTGTTCATTGACATAATACTAAGTTAAGATTAATTAAGTTTGCAATATGAATTTGCCACGGTTCCTTATTTTAGTATTTATAATTCCGGCTTTTCTATCGTGTGAAAACGACCTTGAAAAGGTAAAGTTATATAGTAAAGACTTAAATTCGCCTCAGGAATCAGCCCGTAACATTAAAATTCTTTACAGCGATTCTGCCAAATTACAGGTAGAAATTACGGCTCCGGTATTAAATCATTATGAAGTTGAATATCCTTATATTGAAATGCCTAAAGGACTTCGCGCCATTTTTTACAACGACAAACTCGAAGTTAAAAGTAAGCTTGATGCCGATTATGGTATTCGCTATGAAAAAGAACAAAAAATGGAAGCCAGAAAAAATGTTACACTTGTAAATGAAAAAGGAGACCGCCTGAATACAGAACATTTAATCTGGGATGAGAAAAAAGAAAAATTATACGGCGATCAATTTGTAAAAATTACTACAAAAGACGAAATCATTTTTGGAAACGGTTTTGAAGCAAACCAGGATTTTTCAAAATATAAAATCTTTAATATTAAAGGAACAATTTCTTTAAATAACGAAATGCATGCTAAAGACTCTTGAAATTGCGTGGCTTTGTATCACACTAATCAGCATAGGGATTGCTATCTTCCAATTTTTTGAGGAAGGATGGCAATCTGCATTGTGGATGTTATTTGTAACTTTGATTTCTTTTATCATGTATACGATAAGAAGAAAACAAAGAATAAAATATGAAAGTAAGGATGAAAAGGAGTTATACCATTGAGCACATTTCCCTTTTGTGACAAATTTGAAGTGATATTAATTCTTCAAAATATGCTCACGTTTAATCCCCCGGTTTCCTAATAAAATGAATGACTGGACTATATTAATTATTTGTCTTTTGGTATCGGCATTTTCTTCCGGAACTGAGATTGCTTTTCTTTCATCGAATAAACTTCGTATTGAATTAGACAGGAGCCAGGGAGTGTTTTCTGCACGCATCTTATGGGACCTTGTTAAATCGCCTTCTCATTTTATTGCTACCATGTTAATTGCCAATAACGTGGCATTAGTGGTATATGGAATATTCATGTCTGAACATATAATGACAAGAGAATGGTTGCGCCTGTCGCTTCCGTCAGGCTTGCATGGAAATGGAATGCTTTTAGTTATCCAGACATTTTTGAGTACTATTATCATTTTGGTTGCTGCTGAATTTGTGCCTAAGGTTCTATTTCGAATAAATCCAAATGCAATCCTAAGTTTTCTTGCGCTTCCTATCCGCATCCTTTATTATGCATTATACCCTGTCGTCTGGGGAATAATGCAGTTGTCTCGCATTCTTATGCGCACCCTCTTTGGAATTGAATTTGTTGAAGAGCGTCCTGTATTCGGACGTGTTGACCTCGACCTATACATCCGTGAACTTACTACCCGGAATAATCAGACGGAAGAAATGGATACGGAAATCAGAATTTTTCAAAATGCTCTTGATTTTAAGGAAGTAAAAGTGCGTGAATGCATGATTCCAAGGAATGAAATTGTTTCTATTGAAGTAAGCCGTCAGGTAAGCGATCTTCTGAAATTATTTAATGAAACCAAACTTTCCAAGATATTAGTATATCGCGACAATATTGATAACATTATAGGTTTTGTTCATTCCTCTGAAATGTTTAAAAATCCGGAAGAGATCACTCACATTTTGCTACCTGTCACTATTGTTCCTGAAGTAATGAATGCGCATGAAGTATTAAAACAACTTACAGACATGCATAGAAGCGTTGCTGTAATCGTCGATGAATTTGGCGGTACAGCAGGCATGGTTACCGTTGAAGATGTCATCGAAGAAATATTTGGTGAAATTCAGGATGAACACGATTCGCCGGAAGAGACAGAAAAGAAAATAGGAGAAAACGAATTTCTTTTTTCCGGCCGACTTGAAATAGACCATCTGAATAAAAAGTATGAATTGGATATTCCGGAACACGAATCATATGAAACATTGGGAGGATTCATTATTCACCATCATGAAAACATCCCCGAACCCAATGAGGAAATTGTCATTCCTCCCTATTCCATTACCATTCAAAAAGTGAAGAATAATAGGATTGAACTGATAAAATTGAAGATTCTTCAGGAAGAAATCTAATCAGAAAAAACAACCCTTTTGTGTCCTTCTTATTTAATTTAGGCGTTACCAATAATTTTCGATATCATAAAATAATTACATAGCATTAACTATCAATACTATACAATAATTTTTTATTATAATAAATGATATTAAAAAACAACTTTTTATTATTAATTAAGTAAAAATATCCTTTCTCTGAAATTCGCTTTTTAGCTCATTTTCTAATGAAAAAAATCTTATCTTCGCAACCTCAAAAAATTTAATATCATTCATTTATGGCAATTATTGGCAGAATAAGAAAGCGCGTTGGATTGTTAATCGGATTTGTCGGTGCATCCATGATCCTTTTCATTTTAGGTGATTTGGTTACTTCAAACACAGGACTCATGAAGAGCAATTCTGATGTTATCGGTAAAATCGGTGGAGACAAAATTCATTATCAGGAATTTGAGAAAAGGTATGAGACCCTTTTGGAGAACTTCAAAAAAAATCAGAAAAAGGATAATGTTGATCCGAGCAGCCAGGAAATGATTCGCGAACAAACCTGGGGCATGTTTATTAATGATAAAATTCTTGCTAAAGAATATGAAAAAATAGGCATTTCATGCAGTGCTCAGGAGTTGTATGACATGTGCACCGGTAAGAATCCTCATCAGCAGGTTAAGCAGGCTTTTACTGATCCAAAGACCGGTTCTTTTGACCCTGCTACCGTTGTTCGTTTCCTGAAAGATCTTCCAAACAGAGAAGAAAACATACAGAGAGAATGGAGAACATTTGAAGATGCCATTAAGGAAGAACGCATTAGTGAGAAATTCAAAAATATAGTAAAGTTTGGCATCAATGTTACTGCTGAAGAAGCTAAAAGAAATTACGAAGAAACAGCACGATCTGCGTCTATTCGTTTTGTAAGACTTGATTATAATACAATTGCCGATACTGCTGTAAAATTTGAAGAAAGTGATTTAAATAGTTATTACGAAAACAATAAATACAAATACAAACAAGCAGAAACTATTCGCAAGGTTGAATATATAACCTTTGATGTAATGCCTTCTGCTGAAGATCGGAGCCTGGCTCAGAATTGGATAAATTCTAAAAAGGACGAATTTGCATCTTCACCCAATGGAATTGTTTATGTTAATCAGAACAGCGATACTCCTTTCGATTCATCGTATCATGCAAAAGGCACCTTGTCTTCCTTAGTTGACTCGCTTCTCTTCAATGCACCCATGGGAACCGTTGCAGGACCCTATGAAGAGAACAGCAGCTTAACAGTTGCAAGACTTGTAGGCGAAAAAATGATTTCTGATTCCGTAAAGGCGCGACACATCTTAATCAAAATTGAAAACAACGATTCAACAAAAGCACTTGCAAAAGCCGACAGTCTTAAAAATGCAATTAAGAAAGGTTCAAACTTTGAAATGCTTGCTATGATGTTTTCGCAAGATCCCGGTTCAGGTTCCAAAGGAGGCGATCTTGGATGGTTCCGCCCGGGAATGATGGTAAAAGAATTTAACGATGCCTGCTTTGATGGTAAAGTAGGAGATATGCCTATTGTTACTTCGCAATTCGGTGTTCACTTAATTGAAATAACTGCTAAAGGACCTTCAACTCGTCAGATACAAGTTGCATATCTGCAACGTAAAATAGAGCCTTCACAAAAAACTTATGATCAATTGTATAATAAAGCCAGTGAATTTGCAATAAAAAACACAACCGGTGAAGCATTTGACAGTTCTATTGTTAAACAAGGATTGAATAAGCGAATAGCAGATAACATTCGCGAAAACGATAAGAATGTACCTGGACTTGAACAGCCGCGTGAATTGGTTCGTTGGGCTTATGCCGCAAAGAAAAATGATGTATCCAAGGTTTTCACTTTTGGAGATAAATATGTAATTGCTCACCTGACTGATATAAAAGATAAGGGATATTTACCCTTAGATTATGTAAAAGAGCAAGTGACAGCAGAAGTCAGAAAAATAAAAAAAGGTGAGCTTCTAGCTGAAAAAATTACCAATGCAGGAGGTGGCTCCATCGATGCAATTGCACAAAAACTTAATGTAACAGCAGCCGATGCAGATAACATTAATTTTACAAATGGATATGCTGCAGGAATCGGGAACGAACCAAAGGTTATTGGCGCTATCTTCTCAACAAAACCAAATCAGTTAACAAAGCCCATTATTGGTGATAACGGTGTTACTATTGTTTTGGTTAAAAGCATAAATGAGGGGGTTACCACAAAAGACTTTTCAGCCAATATTAAACAAATAACAGATCAGAGAAAATCGAGAAGCGATTATGAATTGTTTAATGCTTTGAAAGAAAAGGCCAATATCGAAGACAACAGGGGTAAATTTTATTAAGATTTTACCCTTCGGAATTATTCCTTCCTTCATAAGTTAATGAAGCGCAAATGTCCGGACGAGATCCGAACTGACTCCTTCTGTGTGACATGAAACGCATTGATCTCCTTTTCGTGCAGCAGAATAAATAACGTTTCCATCCGGACGAAATTCATTCCATATCCAGCCTGAACCGTTATTGGCTGCTCCTTTTAATTTGTACATTACAGAATAAACCTGTAGCGCCCCTCCTTTTGTATCGTACACTTCTTTTACAATCATGGATTCGTCCGGAAAGACTGATGCTGTAAGTGTACTCAGAGAATCATTCATGGCAGACTGTGCCTTAGGATTGAAAAGAACACGCATAAAAGAGGTATGTGGACTTGAAGGGTCTGCCGGAAGAGTATCAGTTTTGTTTTTATAAAAAGAAAAGGAAGAGGATTTTACAAGGTTAAATATAGTTCCATCCGCAATAACCACGCCTTCTTCTTTATCGGAAACACAAGAGTATATAGAAAAAGCAAGAATAATAAGAATTGTGTTTTTGATTCTCATACAAGAATAAAGGTATGGAAATTATCAACATATTTTTTCAAAAAAAATCCGGAAGAAATATTCTTCCGGATTACTACGGAATGGGTTAAACAAAACTAATGCAAGCTTATTCGCGCACCGGAAACATGACAGCTGTTACACGCAACGCCTTTTTCTGAGACCCCTTGTATCACATGTCCATCGGCATTAACTTCTTCAAACAACCATCCACCAACAGCGTTAATATCACCGGGAACCTTATACATAATGTCAAAGCCGGTAATTGCTCCTGAGGCATTGTGTTTCTCTTTTACAAGCATAGAATGTAAAGGGTAATCCTTTTTTCCTTTGGCATATGCTTTTGAGGCAACTTCATTGGTTTTAATATTCCAGGTTCCATCTCCGGAAACTAATGAACGTTGTAAAACCGATCCTTCAGAAAGAGCTAAGGTGCTCAATGAACTTTCTGAAATATTTGTGTTTTCTGCTGCATCTTTTGTGCAGGAAGTCATTGCAGCAATAGCAATAGTAATAGCAAATGAAAGTAGCTTAGTCTTCATGTTTTTTTAGAGTTTATAAATTAAAAGTAAATGATTCACTTTAATAAAGTGTCTTGAAAATGTCACCCTTTAAAACGAAGATGAAGAATTGAAAAATTAACGCAGGATTTGCAGCCTGTAAGCATCAAGCTTAATGAAAATAAATAATAAAATGGTAAAAGACCAAAGCGAAGAGCCTCCATAGCTGTAAAATGGCAACGGTATACCAATAACAGGCGCAAGCCCTATAGTCATTCCAATATTAACCATCAGGTGAAAAAATATAATGCATGCAACACCATAGCCGTATATTCTGGAGTAAGCGGATCGTTGTCTTTCCGCCACGTAAATAATCCTTGCAAGAAATACGGTAAATAAACCTAAGACAACGAGGCTGCCTAGAAAACCCCACTCCTCTCCGACGGTACAGAAAATAAAGTCGGTACTTTGTTCCGGAACAAAATCGAATTTAGTTTGTGTCCCTTCAAGAAACCCTTTGCCAAAAAATCCTCCGGAACCAATGGCAATCTTGCTCTGGTTGACATTATAACCGGCCCCCTTCAGATCGATGTCTTTACCCAATAAAACATCAATACGCGTACGCTGATGTTCCTGAAGTACATTGTTGTAAACATAATCGACAGAAAAAACAATACTGCTGGCAATTAAAGCTCCGGCAAGAACGATTAATATGTTTTTTCGGGTTCGCTTTATTAGTAAAATAAAAAATATTGCAATGGAGAAAATAACTCCAAATAAAACAAGATTTTTCACAAGCAGCGAGAGAACAAATAATGCCATCGCTATTAACCCTAGAAAAAGGAAATTACCCGAAAGTCCTTCACGGTATAAAACAAAAATAAATGATAAGAAAACCAGGGCGGAACCGGTATCGTTTTGTAAAAGTATGATTAAAGCAGGAAAGCTAACAATAAGAGCTGAAGTGATTTTAGTTTTTGAATCCTGCATGCGTCTGTCGAGTGTGCTGAGATACTTGGCAAGCGCCATATTGGTTGCGAACTTTACAAATTCAGCCGGTTGTAGTTTAAAAGAGCCAATATCAATCCATCCAAAAGAACCTTTTACATCGCGTGCAAAAAGAAAAGTTGAGAGACACATGAGAATGGCCAATGCATATATGGGATATGAAAAAGCAGCATAAAATTTTCCGTCAATAACCATTATCATCAAAGCGATAAAAAACGATCCTGCTATCCAGAAAGTTTGCTTTCCATAATTTTGAGTAAAATCGAAAATGCTTGTATGGTCTTCATTGTATACTGCAGCATAAATATTCAACCAGCCTATCAATACCATGACAATAAAGAGGCCAACCAGCACCCAATCGGTATTCTGCAATATTCCCTTTTGTCCTCTCATTTTTTTATTACCGTTGTCTTCTTAATTGAAAGTTTGGAAGAATCTGATTTATTTACCTGCAGGAATGCTTTCTTTTCCTGATAAATCTTTGGAGCTACAATGCCATCCAACATTCTTTTTTCAACCAGCGGCCTTGCAATGGAGTCTGTAAGATACTTTTCAATCATTAAAGTAGCAATAGGAGCAGCCCAGTCCGATCCCCATCCTCCATTCTCTACCATTATACCAATAGCAATTTTAGGATTCTCTTTTGGAGCAAAACCCACAAAAAGCGAATGGTCGCGGCCGTGCGGGTTCTGTGCAGTACCGGTCTTTCCACAAACAGTAACCCCTTTAATTCTTGAAGCAGCGGCTGTACCTGACTCAACCACACTTTCCATTCCATCAATTATTACATCAAAATATGCCGGATTGATATCGGTAAAGTTCTTTTGAGTAAATTTTTTATCCGGTAAAGAATCCGTATCAATTTTTTTGGCAATATGCGGAATGTAAAAATAACCTTTATTGGCAATAATGCACATGGTATTGGCCATTTGCAATGGAGTGATGCCAAGTTCTCCCTGCCCTATAGAAAGAGAAACAACAGTGGAGGATCTCCAGCGGCCTTTACCGAAATACTTGTCATAGTATTCAACGGTGGGAACATTTCCTTTCAACTCCTGGGGAAGGTCACTATAGAGTCGTCTGCCTATTCCAAAAGTAAGAACATGATTTCTCCAGGCATTATAACCTTCTTCGGTTGAACTGAATTTGCGTTGATCAACGATGCTTCTGAATACATGACAATGATAGGTATTGCATGAAAAAGCAATCGCTGATTCAAGCCAGAGAAAACCATGCCTGGCATCACATTTTACAGTCTGCGAGCCCATATGATAGCCGCCGTCGCAATAATAACTGGTCATGGCATTTAAAACTCCTTCCTGTTCTGCTATGAGGTCGTTAATAAGTTTGAATGTTGATCCCGGCGGATAATAAGCCATCAATGCTCTGTTAAAGAGTGGCTTTACCGGGTCAATTAACAAGTTGTAATAATTTTTTGTTCGCGCCCGTCCAACAAGTAAATTAGGATCGTAAGAGGGTGAACTTACACATGCAAGTATTTCGCCTGTGGAAGGCTCAATGGCAACAACTGCACCTACTTTATTCTGCATAAGCTGCTCGCCATATTTTTGAAGCGCAGCATCGAGTGACAATGTCAGATTTTCTCCGGCAACAGAAGCTGTATCGTAGCGACCGTTTTGGAAACTTCCTTTCTCCCTGTTAAAAACATCAACCATTAAACGTCTTACACCCCGACGCCCGCGCAAAACACTTTCATACGATTGCTCTATTCCACTCTTCCCTATGTAATCCCCCTCTTTGTAATAAGAGTTTTTTTTAGTGATGTTGGTATCAACCTCACCAATGTAACCAAACAAATGCGCTGCCATGGGTTCAGGATACTTTCTTAAAGTCCGCAACTGAACAAAGAAACCCGGAAACTTATAAAGCTTTTCCTGAAAAGTCGCATACGTTTCAACGGATAATTCCTTTTCAAAAATTGAAGACTTTACATTTGAAAACGCTTTTGCTTTTGCAAATTTTTCGGAATATTCTTCCGGTGTTATTCCAATAAGTTTACACAATTCAAGCGTATCGAGATGCTTTGCCTGTTTTGGTATAATCATAAGATCATAAACCGGCTCATTATAAACCAGCAGGTTTCCCTTTCTATCGTATATAAGTCCGCGCGATGGATAGTCTGTTACAGGTCTGATTACATTGTTATTGGCGGAGAGTTTATACCGGTCATCTATTACCTGAATATAAAACAACCGGAACAGGTAGATAAGAACTACCGAAAAGAAAATAAAATAAATGACAGTAGTCCTATTTGATGAAACGCGCATTTCCCTTCGATTGTCCGAATAAATACTCTCCTAATACAATGATGGTAATTGTAATTAAAGCATTTATGAATGATTTAAAGAATGTGATGAAAAATTCACCCAGTCTGAAAACCTCTAAATAAAAATAGAGCAGATGATGAATGAAAACCATAATGAACAAATACGATAAGAACCAGGTAAAACCCATTACCTGCGGAGCCAGCCGTGCTTCCGTTTCGTATCCGTCTCGAGGTGCTATTAATTTAAGTACTCCCGGACGTAAAAACGCCATAAATACAGTTGCTGCAGCATGTATTCCGCCTGAATTACCAAACATATCAATGGTCAACCCGGTAAACAGGGCAATAAACAACAAAATCAAACTTGGTATTTCAACAGGCAATAGCAATATAAACGATACGTAAACGTAAGGATTAACATAGCCATTCCACTGTATGTGATTAAGAAACAACACCTGAATGCCAATAATGAAGACAAAACGAAAAATCTCCTTTAAAATTTTAACGATCATTTTTCAGCGGCTCCTCCAGTGCCCGTTGTTCATCCTTTAAAAGATTATTCACAATATAGACATATGACAATTTGCCAAAGGAAGTTGAAAGTTTTATCCTGATGTCCTGGAAATTATTACCTCCGCCGGAGCTTACTTCATCAACAATACCAAGCATAACACCTTCGGGAAAAATGGAGGAATACGAACTGGTAATAATGGTATCTCCTTTTACAACCACAACATGTTTAGCTATATCTTTAAAAGAAGCATGCGTTTCATCGTATCCATCCCATACCAGTGAACCTATAAAATTATTTTTCTTCATTCGAGCTGTAATCCGGGAATCTTTATGGAGAAAAGACATAACTGAACAATAATGATCGGAAACGTCTTTAACTATGCCGACAATGCCTTCTCCGCAGATTACTCCCATCTCCGGTTTTACTCCCAGCAGTTGACCTTTGTCTAAGGTAAGATAATTATTCCTCCTGTTTATGGTATTGTTAATAACCTTGGCTGCTATGAAACTGTATTGCTGTTTAAGAACGGTGTCCCTGTTGACTTTTTGCAAAGCGCTGTCAATGTAAAAGACATCGGGCAATAACATTTTCAAAGCTGCATTTTCTCTTGACAAAGCCTCATTCGTAGATCGGAGATCGATATAATCCGTAATGTTGTTTACAAAAGAATTTATCTTTGTCGACAATGCATTCGTTGAATTGACAAAACTCGATCGGTGAAAATTATTGTTTTGAAAAATGAGATACCCGCAAAAAGTCTCTAACAGAAGAAATAGAATAAAAAAATTATACTTCCATAATAAAAGAAAGAGATTTCGCATCGTATTTTTGTTTCTTCACAACGTCGATTCTTTCAACGTTTAACGCCAAACGTTAATTGCAAAGCGTTTATGGAATCAGGAACTTAAATCTTGCAATGTTTTTTAAAGCGATTCCTGTACCTCTGACTACAGCGCGCAACGGATCTTCAGCAACATGCACAGGGAGTTTTATCTTCAGTGAAATCCGCTGATCAAGTCCGCGAAGTAAGGCTCCGCCTCCTGTTAAATAGATTCCTGTACGGTATATATCAGCAGATAATTCAGGCGGAGTCATTTCAAGAGCTTTTAAAATGGCTTCTTCCACCTT
>JAYURB010000323.1:0-3223 GCA_043756425.1 Bacteroidota bacterium | reverse complement strand
TTTTCTTTCTCCTATATTTTTTATAAAATTTTACAAATTAAGTCCCCTGATTTTTAGGGGACTTTTTTTATTTGACTACTTTTGAAGCTATGAATTACATATTATTCGATGATGATTCCGGTTTAAGCTTAAAGCCGCTAACGCATACACGACCTGTAGCAGAAATACGTATTGGCATACTTCGCATTCGGGAGAAATGGGAAAAGTTTTTTGAGGGAGATTTTTCTTCCTTAACAGCTGATTTTTTACAAAAGAAGTATCCCTTCATTCCCGGAAAAAGTAATTTGTTCATCAACGGATCTGTAATACCATCTGAACAGTTAATACTCGAAATTGAATCGTTAAAATCCGGCGAAGCACTCGTAAAAGGCGACTTGTTGGTTGCAGGAAGAATGGAAGGAAGTGTTTCCGGCATTAATAAAATATCGGAAGTAGTTTTCACGGAAAGTATTCCTTGTAAAACTGAATTTTTGAGTATTAAATTTCCCTGGGACATTTTTTCAAATAATGATGAAGCATTAAAAAGTGATTTTCTTCTTCTGACAAAAGGGAGAAAATCATTGACAATAAATTCGACCAATACTGTAATAGCTCCTGAAAAAATATTTGTAGAAGAAGGAGCACGTGTTGAATGTGCCATGCTTAATGCTTCGGGAGGACATATTTACATTGGCAAAGATTCTGAAATAATGGAAGGGGCCATGATACGTGGATCGTTTTCATTAGGGGAACAATCTCAGGTTAAGATGGGAGCTAAGATTTATGGTTCAACCACTATTGGCCCTTTTTCGAAAGTCGGTGGCGAAATTAATAATTCAGTAATTTCAGGATATACTAATAAAGCCCACGATGGATTTTTGGGAAATTCCGTTATTGGTGAATGGTGTAATCTTGGAGCAGATTCTAACAATTCAAATTTGAAGAATAATTATTCAAAGATTAAGGTCTGGAATTATAAAGATGAAAATTATATAAACACCGGACTTCAATTTTGTGGGTTAATAATGGGGGATCATTCTAAATGCAGCATTAACACTATGTTTAATACAGGCACTGTAGTAGGTGTAAGTGCGAATATTTTCGGCAATGGTTTTCCTCCAAAATTCATTCCGTCCTTTTCCTGGGGAGGGTCTGAAGGATTTATTACTTATAGGCTTGAGGATGCATTGGACGTAGCGAACAGAGTTTATGAGCGCCGTCATATGGATTTCAATAAAGTTGAGCAGGATATTTTAAGAGATTTATTTGAAAGCACCACTAAGTATAGAGCGTGGTAAAAATTATTCTATGGAAAACATAAAACCATTTACAGACATTTTATTCTACTTCATTCCGGCCGTAATTGTCATGTTTGGTATGTTTACGGTTATGAAGCGATTTCTTGAAAGTCAACAAGTGACTTTACGTAAGTATATTGAAAGGGATTTGCATTTGCAATCCACTGAAGATAAGCTAATGCGTCAGCGTGAATCTATGCCGTTAAAATTACAGGCTTATGAAAGGCTTGTTTTATTTCTGGAAAGAACCTCTCCCAATGCATTACTGGTAAGGGTTCACCGTGGAGGAATGGCTGCTGCTCAGCTTCAATCGGAATTAGTCATTACTATCAGGACTGAATTTGAACATAATCTATCTCAACAAATTTATGTAAGTCAGCAAGCCTGGGAAGAAATTAAGGATGCCAAAGAAGAGATTATCAGAATCATCAACAATGCATTCAGTCATGTCGGAGCAAATGCTTCAGGCATACAAATGAGTTCGCAGATATTTGAACAGGTACTGAATATGGAAAATCTTCCCAATCAAAAAGCTATAGACTTCCTTAAATCAGAAGCAAAAAAAATTCTTGGATAAAAAATTATCAATAGTATAACGAATATACCTTGGCGGATAAAAAAATAAAAACAGAAAGCGGTATTGAGATCAGGCAGGTATACACCGGCCATGATACAATTAAAGAAGTTCCGGGCGAATTTCCATTCACCAGAGGAGTTCAGCCGGATATGTATAGAAGTAAGTTGTGGACGATGCGTCAGTATGCCGGGTTTTCCACCGCTGAAGAGTCAAACAAGCGTTATCATTTTCTTCTCGAACAAGGTACTACAGGATTGTCAGTAGCATTTGATCTTCCTACACAGATTGGGTATGATTCTGACCATGTTTTATCCGAAGGGGAAGTTGGTAAAGCCGGAGTAGCTATTGATTCTTTGAGAGACATGGAAATTCTTTTTGATAAAATCGAACTCGAAAAAATAAGCACATCGATGACGATTAATTCGACGGCTTCCATTCTGCTGGCATTTTATATTGCTTTAGCCAAAAGGCAGGGAGCTGATCTAAAAAAAATTTCAGGCACTATTCAAAACGATATTTTAAAGGAGTATGCAGCACGGGGAACCTATATCTATCCACCGAAGCCATCTATGCGCATTATAACGGATATTTTTGAATATTGCAGTAAAGAAGTTCCTAAATGGAATACAATATCAATTTCAGGTTATCATATTCGTGAGGCAGGATCTACAGCAGTGCAAGAACTTGCATTTACTTTAGCCAATGGAAAAGCGTATGTTAAATCGGCTATTGAAAAAGGCCTTGACATAAATGTATTTGGTAAACGTTTATCATTCTTTTTTAATGCTCATAATAACGTTTTTCAAGAGGCTGCAAAATTCAGAGCAGCACGGAGAATGTGGGCGAATATGATGAAAGAAATGGGAGCAACAGATCCGAAAGCTATGATGCTTCGCTTTCATACACAGACCGGAGGTTCGACGCTTATGGCACAGCAGCCAATGAATAATATTGTCAGAGTTACGCTGCAAGCTTTGTCTGCTGTTCTTGGCGGAACACAATCATTGCATACAAATGGATATGATGAGGCTCTTAGTTTGCCTACGGAAGAAGCGGCGCGCATTGCACTTCGAACACAACAGGTTATTGCAAGCGAAAGCGGGGTGACAGAAACGGTCGATCCTTTAGCAGGTTCTTATTTTGTTGAATCCCTTACGGATGAATTGGAAACAAAAGCTATGGAATACATTAAGCGTATTGATTCCATGGGAGGCGCTGTAGCAGCTATTGAAGCAGGGTTTATGCAAAATGAAATAGCAGCTTCTTCGTATGAATATCAACGTGCCATTGAAAATAAGGAGAGAATTGTTGTTGGCCTGAATCAAAATATCGTTGAAGAGCCGGCTTTCGATAAATTATTCTCTGTTGA
>JAYURB010000322.1:0-3239 GCA_043756425.1 Bacteroidota bacterium | reverse complement strand
TTTTTTATTATGTATCTGGCAGGATTTAGCATTAATATATTGACGTTGCTTGCCATTGTTCTCGCCACCGGTCTTGTCGTGGATGATGGCATTGTTGTAACTGAAAATATTTACAGAAAGATTGAGCGTGGCATGAAACCTATGGAAGCTGCTGAAAAAGGTTCCAAAGAAATTTTCTTTGCTGTTGTTTCTACATCCATTACACTTGCTGTTGTTTTTCTTCCCATTATATTTCTCCAGGGCTTTGTTGGCAGGTTGTTTCGGGAATTCGGAATTGTTATGTCTGGGGCAATACTTATTTCTGCTTTCGTTTCACTATCGCTTACGCCTGTCTTAAACGTTAAGCTTGCACGAAAAAATCACAAGCATTCAAGATTTTATGAAAGAACAGAACCTTTTTTCCAAAGAATGACTGAAGGGTATAGAAATTCTCTTACCAATTTTATTAACCGCAGAGGCTGGGCATTAACTATTCTCGCCATCTGTGCAATAATGATATTCGGTATTGGGAAAATTTTGAAATCTGAATTGGCCCCTCTGGAAGACAGAAGTCTGTTAAGACTTCAGGTATTAGCACCGGAAGGCACTTCCTATGAATACATGGATTCGTATATGGACAGACTTACGCAATTTGTTCTCGACTCCGTGCCTGAAAACAGACTGGTATTAAGCGTTACTGCTCCGGGCTTTACGGGATCAGGGGCAGTCAATACAGGTTTTGTTCGCCTTGGACTAAAAGAACCCAAAGAAAGAAAAAGGTCGCAACAAAAAATTGCTGATATGATAAACAGAAATTTGAGTTTTTTTCCCGAGGGACGAGCTTTCGTTCTTCAAGAACAGACGATAAGTGTTGGTATGGCAGCCAGAACAAGTCTACCGGTTCAATATGTTATTCAGGCACCGAACTTTGAAGCATTAAAAAAAGTCCTTCCCGCTTTTATGGAGGAAGCCAATAAAAGTAATGTATTTCAGGGAGTGGATGTAAACTTAAAATTCAATAAACCGGAATTAAATATAACAATTAACAGAGACAGAGCATCGGCTTTGGGGGTATCTGTAAACGACATTGCACAAACATTACAGCTTTCCTATAGCGGCAGGAGGATTTCTTACTTTACAATGAACGGAAAGCAATACCAGGTTATAGCACAAATGGAAAGAACATACCGTGACGAGCCCTTAGATTTGAAATCATTGTATGTGAAAAACAATATAGGCGAAATGATACAACTTGATAATGTAATAAAGGTAAATGATGAAAGTAGTCCACCCCAATTGTATCATTTTAACAGGTATAAATCTGCAACCGTTTCAGCCGGACTAGCTCCCGGAAAAACAATAGGAGATGGAATAAATGCAATGAATGAAATCTCCTCAAAAGTTTTAAACGATTCCTTTTCAACTGCACTAACGGGCCCCTCCCGCGATTTTGCAGAAAGCGGATCAAATATTTTATTTGCTTTTATACTGGCTTTAATACTCATATACCTCATTTTAGCAGCACAATTTGAAAGTTTTACAGACCCTCTCATAATTATGCTTACAGTTCCACTGGCATTAGCAGGAGCTGTATTAGCTTTATGGATGTTTAACCAGACATTAAATATCTTCAGTCAGATAGGTATAATAATGCTTATAGGGTTGGTGACAAAAAACGGAATTCTAATAGTTGAATTTGCCAATCAGAAGAAAGAAAATGGACTTGCATTAAAAGAAGCAGTAATTGAAGCAGCTACTTTGAGACTTCGCCCGATTTTGATGACAAGCATTGCCACAGTTTTAGGCGCATTGCCAATTGCTATTGGACTTGGAAATGGAGCACAAAGCAGAATGCCCATGGGAATAGTTGTAGCCGGAGGATTGTTGTTTTCATTGGTGCTTACACTTTTTGTAATACCTGCTATGTATACATTTATTTCAATGAAAATAAAGAACAAAGAATCGTGAATTTTTTTAAAAATAATAGGGTAAAATATATAAAAGGAGTTCTCTTAAAGAAAGTTTGCTTTTTTGTTATTTTATTCTTTTTTGCTCCTTATAAAATATTTTCGCAGGATTCTCTTTTGAAGTTTCAAAAAGCAGTTGAAATTTTATTAAATAACAATTACGATATACGCATTGCTGGGAATAACAACTTTCAGGCTGAAAACAATAATTCTGCCGGCAATGCAGGAATGTTGCCCAGGATTGATGCAAACGGCAGCTATACAAAATCATCCAATTCACTTAAGCAAAAATACAATACAGGTAATGAAGTTAACCGCACAGCTGCTTCTGCTAACAGCACGAGTGGTGACATAGGAGGCGTTTGGACAATTTTCGACGGACTCAAAATGTTCAGCACTAAAGAAAAACTTTCAGAGCGCTTGTTGCAATCGAAGGAGCAATTGCAAATGCAAATGGAGAATTCAATTTTGGAAGTTACCCAAGTATATTATTCACTGGTAAAGCAGCAACAATTACTCCGCTCCATACAGGAAGAAATAAAATTTGCTCAGGAGAGAGAAAAGATTGCTGAACGTAAACTGAACAATGGCTCGGGTTCAAGGCTTGAATTACTTCAGGCCAAAACCGATTTAAACCGTCAGCGAACCCTGGAAATAAAAATTAAATCGGAAGCAGATGCTGACCGTATTTCCTTAAATCAATTACTTGGCAGATCCGTTGAGATTATTTTTAACGTTGAAGACAGCGTTACTATTGTATATCAGCCACAGCTAGAAGACTTAAAGAAGTCTGCTTTTGAAAGAAACTCCATTCTAAGTTATTACAAACATAACAAGAGAATTGCTGAATTGGAGCTTAAAGAAATAAAAGCACTTCGTATGCCAGTCATCAACATTAATGCTCAATATGCTTACTCTAAAAATACTACTGAGGCAGGATTTATATTATACAATCGATCCAATGGATTCAATTACGGAGCTTCAGCATCATTGCCTCTTTTTCGTGGATTTACAATAAACAATCAGGTAAAAAATGCAAAATTAGAAGCAGCGAATGCTAAATTAGAATATGAATCAGCAAATGCACAAGTCAATGCCGACCTATACAATTCCTGGCGGAGTTTTAACGATGCTTTAGCTATTTTGCGTATTGAAGAACAAAATATTGTTTATGCAAAAGAAGTGCTAACTGTAGCACAGGAACGTTACCGCATTGGAACAAGTAACAATGCAGAGATTCTTGATGCGCAACGGACATACGAGGAAGCTATGGCAAGGTTTGCAGAAGCAAAG
>JAYURB010000321.1:0-7708 GCA_043756425.1 Bacteroidota bacterium | reverse complement strand
GAACAATGCTCCTTTAGTTTTTCCTGTGGGAACAACAGTTGTTACTTGGTTTGTAAGAAACATATATGGCGGTTACGATTCCTGTACTTCAAATATTATCCGCAAACCGCCTTCCAATTATAATATTATCTTTAGTACTTCCCCGCCAATAGTAGGTGGAGTAATAAATATTTGCAACGGTCAGTCAATTACCTTTACCAGTACATCAACAGGCATATCAGGATTACTATGGAATTTTGGTAACGGATATTACTCCAGTAACAATACACATACAGAACCTGCCTGGCATTATCCACCGGGAACCTATTACGATACGCTATCTGTTTTTGATGATTGCGGAAATCGACACGATACAGCATTCCAGGTCGTTGTTGACTCTGCTTCTGGTCCTGATATATATTGTATATCCGTCGTTTGTCCCGGTGATACAGTAACCTATCACACCAATGCAAATTGCACAACTTATAACTGGAGCGTAACTGGAGGTGCTTTTTTCCCTCCCCCTACTAATACCAGCGACTCAGCAACTGTTGTCTGGGGATTAGGGCCTCAAGGAACAATTACACTAAATGTTTCAGGCTGTACACCTCCACTAACCTGTCCATTCGGAACAACTAAAACTGTACACATCGTACCTGCTATCTTACCTATTGCCGGTGATACTGTTACCTGTGCAGAGTCGGAAACCTGTTATCATATTGAATGTATTCCGGGAAATACACACAGCTGGGAATTAAATCCTGCCAATGCAGGAACTATTACCGGTCAGGGATCACATGAGATTTGCATAAAATGGGCCCCGGGATTTTTTGGAACAGTCACCCTTCAGGTAAATTATCAAAACGTACTTACAGGATCAGGATGTTCATTACCCGATGGCTGCACGCACGATCCGGGATGCGGCGGAACCGGGCATCTGACAATACACATTAAACCAATTTTTGGAATTACAGGGCCGCAAAAAGTATGTCCCAATGTTACCAGTGCTCCATTTAATGGAATGAATCTTACGAATAACACCATTGTTCCCGGAACAACATGGAAACTAAAAACACCCATTCCTTCTACCTTAACTTTTGGCAGTACTGCTTTGCTTAATGCTTATAGCTGGAATGCAGGTCCGGGTAATTATCAGTTAACTGCCTTCGCTCCACCGGGAGTATTTTGCAATGATTCGGCAATAGTAACAGTACAAGTAATCAATATGCTTGTTCCAAATAATATTACAGGACTCGATACTGTTTGCGCGAATTCACCTTCTTATTATACGGTTGCACCAAATATGAGTGGTGTTACTTACAACTGGACCGTAATAGGCGGAACAATTATCGGCCCAAATAACGGAAGCAGCGTTTCAATATCCTGGAATCCGGGGGGTGGTTCTGTTTTCGTTACTCAAACGCTTACAAATCCTCCGGGATGTACTTCTCTTGCCTCAGCAGTTTTTGTTGTAAAGACATGGCCTAATTTTCCATTGCCTGTTATTACTACAAGTAATCCCATTGTCTGCCTGAAAAGCAATGTCACATATTCTATTCCTCCAAGTCTGATAAGCAATGGAACATATACCTGGTCCGTTGTGCCTTCAACAGCAGGAAACATAATTACTGCCAATGGAGGGAATATCATTACAATTAAATGGATCAATGCATCCATTACTCCGATATGGGTGAAACTAAAAATCACAAGGTGCTATACGGATTCTGTTATGTTTCCAATCAACCTTCTTCCTCTTCCTCCTGTTCCAAATATTAACTACTCTCCTCCATTCCCATGTATAAACGATGTAGTAAGTTTTACAACCGGAAGCCCGGGACCATTCTGGAATTGGAATTTCGGAGATGCAGGGACCTCTACACTTACGAATCCTACGCATGCATATACTTCAGCCGGAAATTTTAACGTTCGATTATTTGTTACCAATGCAAATGGATGTTCTGATACTGCGTATACGACAATTAAAATAGAGGGCAAACCGGTAGTTCCCGTAATTACGGGTCCGGCGAGCATATGCATCGATAATAATGCAACGTATTCATTTTCTCAACCTTTATTCCAGGGAGCAAATTATTCATGGTCACTATCGGCACCGGCACTTGGAAGTATATTGTCTTTTACAAATTCTTCCGTCCTTGTTAAATGGACAGCAGCAGGAGTTGACACTGTTAAACTACATGTTCAATCAACCTGCCTGGATACGTTCATTAGGTTTGTGGTAAATGTGCGGCCGCTGCCTTCTCCGGGGATTTCTGCTCCGGGTTCAGCCTGTCAGGGTTCGCCTGTTACTTTTAACGGATCCGGGGGCGCTTCCTATACCTGGTCGTTTACCGGAGGATCACCTGCATCTTCGGTTCTTCCATCGCCAACAGTTACCTACTCAACTCCCGGAACATATAATGTGACATTAAGTGTTACCAGTTCTTTCGGATGTACGAAAACTACAACGTCAAGTATTACTATTAACCCACTTCCTATAGCACTTATATCAGGACCGGGAGGAGTTTGTACATTCCCTGCTACGGTTTCGCTTTCGGCTGTTGTATTAAATGGTTATACTTTTAATTGGACTCCATCTGCAATTACTCCTTCAATTACGAGTGTTATTTCTTCCCCCACTACATTTTCATGTATTGTTACAAATGCCTTTGGCTGCAGTAAACTCTCCAATAGCATAACTATTAACAGCGGTTTATGTGATGTAGTGCCAGGTCCATGTACTGTAACAGATACGATAAACTTCACGAATACTCCGCCGGTTTGTCTTACACAAACATATACTAAGACCGGCACAGCTGCATTAACCGGATGGAATTTCGGTGACGGAGGAACAGCAGGACCTGTTAGTCCTGTCACACATACTTTTCCATACCCCGGTGTTTATCCGGTACAGGTTCAGGGAACAGCAACCGGTCTAGATGCAAATGGCTTGCCTTGCAGTAAGGTTGTAGCTAAAACCAGAATGATGACCATTCCATTCGATGCCAAATATGAATTTTCATTCCAATGTAATGGATCGAATCAGATGACAACGGTTTTCAATAATACATCTCTGTATTTAAATACTGCCAACCTGTATAACTGGACATGGTACGATGTAACAACCGCTTCAACACTTTCAACTCTTCCATTCCCTCCTGCTCAGCTGCTTTCTGTTGGTAACCATGTTGTTGATTTGTACATTTTCGACCCCATTACATTGGCTACATGTACAGTAAGTCATTCCATAAATGTTCCTGCTCCTGTTTTGGCAAACTTTACAGTTACATCTCCTGTTTGCCAGGGAACTGCAGCAGTCTTTACAAACACATCCACTTTGCTAATCAACGTAACTTCCCAATTTTTTAATAATGGAAACGGTGGTACTTCAACTTTAGCAACATGCAGTCTGGTATATGTTAACTCCGGACCATTCAATGCGTCATTGAATGTCACAGATAAATACGGTTGCAATAGCTCAATCATAAAACCTGTTAATGTATTTCCTGCAGCAACAGGCACAATAACAGTAGGCACAAACAATTGCGATTCTGTGAAACTTACGGCTTCAGGTACCGGACCTTATACTTGGAATGTTATTAATCCACCACCTTCTCCTGACAATCCCGTTTATGTAAAAACAAGCGGATTTTATTCTGTAACAGCAACGGATGGTAATGGTTGTCCTTATACTGTTGGTCCTGTTCAGGTAACCGTCAAGCCCTCACCCAATGCTACTATCGTTGGTAAATCACAATATTGTCAGGGAGAAAATCTTGATATTAAAACACAAACAGCAGGATCAAGTTTCGTTTGGCAGCAGATTATACCATTCGTCGGTGTTGTTGGAGGAAATACTCCAAACTTAACCATTCCTCTTAATACACCTGGAACATTTACATTCCAGGTTACTGTAACCGGACTAAACAGTTGTTCTGCTTCTGCTACCTATACTGTAGTGGTAGATCCTGTTCCAACTTCCGCAGTAATAATTGGCGGGCCTCTAACATTCTGCCAGGGAGATAGCGTCATACTTACAGTATCACCACCGGGAGCAACGTATACCTGGTCGAAATCTCCAACTCCTCCACTAAGTTCTCCTGCAAACAATAACGACAGCTTATTTGTTAAAGTTTCCGGTACTTATTCTGTAATTGTTCAAACTGCAAGTGGCTGTGCTTACCCGGCAATTGCACCGGTAACGGTAACAGTTAATCCAATTCCTCCGGCAAATATTACAGGCGACACCGTTTTATGCGAAGGAGAAACTCTCGCTTTAGTAAGCACCAATGCAGGAGGAGTCACATATTCTTGGACAGGCCCGGCAGTTACCGGTAATACCAATCCATTAATTGTTCCCAACATACAATTAACTAATGGTGGAATATATGTGGTGGTGGTAACTGATGTCAATACAGGATGTACTAATTCCGATACCATAACTGTAATTGTAAATCCTTTACCTGCTGCTCCGGTAATTATATCCAACCCCGGAGGTACATTGTGTGAAGGACAAATCTTCAATCTTAGTGTTGTCGGTCCACTCGGCCCTCCAATAGTTTATACATGGAGTACCGGACAGATTGGTAACAATATCAATGCTTATTTGAAAGGCAGTTATTACGTTTCCGCAACCAATCAATTCGGCTGCAGTTCTGCATCAAATGTTATTACCATTCACCCGTTGCCTGATATTAGTTGCGCTCCTTCAGGCTGCTATCAATTTTGCAATGAATGCGACTCTGTAATTATTCCGGGACCTGACAGCATTTTTAGTTACACCTGGCAAATTCTTGTGGGTAATACATTCAACTTTTATAGTGCATCTCAAAACCTGACTGTTTACCCGCCGGGAGGAAAATATAGACTTATTGCTTCCAATCAATGGGGATGCAGCGATACAACAGATACTCTCAAAATCGACTTTAAAGATTGTTGTCCACCACCTGACACTGTTAATTGCAAAGACACATGCAACAATTTTAATAATTTAAGTCTTAACGGTTGGCAGCCTCTCCCAGCAGCACCAAACGTCCTACTAAACATTACAAACGTATTGTCACAAGGGGGAGTCACGGATTATTATATAAGAGCTATGGACCAGCCGGGGCCTTCTCAGTTACTGGCAAGTTCACAGTTCAACGGGAAATGGTGTTGTGGTACATTCTGTTTTGATTATAGACTTATAAACGATGGCGGTACAGGCAGTAATGTAAATCCAAGTTTTTCAATCTTTAACGGCTTATTGGGTTTCCGTTTCACCTCTTCCACAATTGCAAATGTTACCAATGGCTGGCATTCTATCTGTGCACCTATTACAGATTGCAACCCGCCGCCTGTTTCTACTTCAGGAATATGGGTTCCTCTTGGTGCAACACTTCTTACTGACTGGACAACGGTATTAAGTAATGTTACAGAAGTTATATTCCGTGTCGACTACATTGCTACTGCAGATCAGGAAGTTTCAGGTTACGATAATGTTTGTATAAATTCTAATCTTCCACATATTGATGCAGGCAGCGATACTACTGTTTGTGCAGGTACTATCGTTCCTCTTCATGTTGAAGGATGCAATTCAATTCCACAATGGAATATCATTTCAGGTGATTCCTTAATCTTCCTTGCTAATGGACCAATAATTGATGTTGCGCCATTGCAGACAACATGTTATGTAGTCACCTGCTGCAATTCAGGTAGCTGTTGCTGCGACACAGATACAATTTGCATTAACGTTAATCCATTACCAAAAATTCTCTGGCCGACAATTTATGCTGATGTCTGTTTGAATGGCGATTCAGTTTTATTAAATGCCAATAACATTTTTGTACTAATCAATAACGTACCGGTTCCAATAACTTCTACAAACGGTACATGGGTATTCTCCGGACCGGGTGTCGTTGGAAATTATTTCCATCCGACTACTTTGGGACTAAACCTAATTACAGTACTCTATACTGATTCTAATGGATGTACCGGTACAGCTTTTGTTACTATTAATGTCATATACTGTTGTAGTACTTCTTGTCATGTTGATGCAGGAAACGATACAACTGTCTGCGCAGGAAGCATTGTAATTTTAAATGCTCAAGGCTGCAGTGGAAATTCTCAATGGTATCAGCTTGTAGCCGCCGGTGCTTTCTTCATAGGACAAGGGCCTATTATCGATGTCATTCCACAACAAACAACTTGTTACATGGTCATTTGTTGTTGCCCGGATCCAATATATCCGGATGTAATTTGCTGTGACACAGATACTGTTTGTATTAACGTTCGTCCACCTGTTATTATAAGCTGGCCCACAACTTATGTTGACGTCTGCTTGAATGGTGATTCTGTTTTCCTAAATGCCAATAACATTTTTGTACTAATCAATAATGTTCCTGTCCCAATTACTTCTACGAATGGTACATGGGTATTCTCAGGACCTGGTGTAGTTGGAAATTATTTTTATCCAACCACTTTAGGTCCACACTTAATAACTGTCTTATATACCGATTCAAATGGATGCACTGGAACTGCCTTTATTAACATAAATGTAATTTTCTGTTGTGGAACATCGTGTCAGGTTGATGCAGGAAACGATACAACTATATGCGCCGGAAGCTATGTAATTCTAAATGCAGAAGGTTGTAGTGGAAATTCTGAATGGTATCAACTTGCAGCTACAGGAGCTTTCTTCATTGGACAAGGACCGATAATCGATGTCTTTCCGCAACAAAATACCTGTTATATGGTTGTATGCTGTTGTCCGGATCCAGTATTCCCCGGTGTAATTTGTTGTGATACAGATACTGTTTGTATCAATGTTCGTCCACCGGTTATTATAAGCTGGCCGGCAATTTATGCTGACGTCTGCCTGAATGGCGATTCTGTATTCTTAAATGCCAATAACATTTTTGTTCTAATCAATAATGTTCCTGTTCCGATTACTTCTACGAATGGCACATGGGTATTTTCAGGACCGGGCGTAATTGGAAATTATTTCCACCCGACCACTTTAGGCCCGCACTTAATCACTGTACTTTATACCGATTCTAATGGATGCACGGGAACAGCCTTCATTAACATAAATGTAATTTTCTGTTGTGGAACATCGTGTCAGGTTGATGCAGGAAATGATACAACTATATGCGCCGGAGGTATTGTCATTCTCAATGCACAAGGTTGCAGCGGAAATTCCGAATGGTATCAGCTTACAGCCACCGGAGCTTTCTACGTTGGACAAGGTCCTATCATCGATGTCTTCCCACAACAATCAACCTGTTACATGGTTGTTTGTTGTTGCCCGGATCCTGTATTCCCGGGTGTTATTTGCTGCGACACGGATACTGTTTGCATAAATGTTCTGCCACCTGTCCATCTCGACTGGCCGGTTGTATTTGCTGATGTTTGCTTAAACGGTGATTCGATTTTCTTAAATCCGAATAATATTTATGTAACTATTAACAATACACAGGTTCCGATTACTTCTACCGCCGGTACATGGGTATTCTCCGGACCGGGAGTTGTAGGAAACTATTTCCATCCAAATACATTAGGACCACATGTCATCACAGTAACCTATACGGATCCGAATGGTTGTACCGGTACTGTTAGCATTACCATAAATGTGATTTATTGTTGCGGTACTTCCTGTCAGGTAAATGCAGGAAATGACACTACCATCTGTGCGGGAGGAATTGTCATTCTCAATGCACAAGGATGCAGTGGAAGTTCACAATGGTATCAACTT
>JAYURB010000320.1:0-7731 GCA_043756425.1 Bacteroidota bacterium | reverse complement strand
ATATAGACTGGTATGAACTAATGCCCATTTTACGTGAGTTCATAAAATCGTATATGGAATCCGGCGAACCTGTTTTTATTGGCGAACCGGGAAAGGTTGCTGATCCAACCATAGAAAGAACACATTCTGCCTCAGCACTTGAAAGTAAAATCATAGAGACGCTTGACGAATATATTAAACCGGCTGTTGAGCAGGATGGCGGGGCTATTCATTTTAAATCATTTAATGAGGGTGTAGTAACATTAGTGCTAAAAGGTTCCTGCAATGGATGCCCATCATCTTCTGTTACTTTGAAAAATGGTATTGAAAATTTATTGAAGCAGTTGATTCCTGAAGTAAAGGAAGTGGTGGCTGAAGGAGAGTGAAATTTAGGGGGAGAGTTTTTTACCAATAAAGGTAGTTTAATAATGATAAAACTTAATCGTTCATTTTGTATTCTTACATTAACGTTTTTTTTAAGTGTAAATTTATTGATTGCACAAACTACCTGGGTAAGCACACAGTATTTGGACAATATTTTACCTGCGCCACATCATGACTCAACAAATGTTGGCCCTAAGAAAATATGCTTAACACCAAATCAATCAATACTTTCGTTATTGCAGATAAATCAAAATGGAGATCAAAGCATTTACGCCCTTGATTCTTTAAGTAAAATTAAATGGAGTCATTTTGGATCTTATGTTGGAGGAATTTATTCTGAAGACTGCTCACAACTATTGCCGTGTTTCGATAATGGCTGCGTGTATATATTTCGACATATAAATATCCCGGCACAAATAAAAATTTTCAGATTAAACTCCAATGGGAGTGTTAAGTGGTCCAAAACATATAACGAGCCTCCTATGCCACCATTTTATTATCCTTTATATATAATTCCAACATTCCATAATACTTTCTATGTAAAATTCAACAATGATTCTCTTGTCGAATTGAATGACAATGGTAATTACATACGGTCCCGCACTCCATTTACAGGCAATATAACTGCTTTACCGGATAGTGATTTTATTGTAACAGATGCCTCACAAATTAGCAGACAGAATTTTAGCGGTTCGCAAGTTTGGTCTATTCCAAGTCAAACTTTTTCCGTTGCTTTTGCTGATTCATTATATATTTATGCACACGCACACGCAAATGTAAAAAAGCTAAAATCCAGCGATGGAAGTTTAATTTGGAGCATTCCTGCAACAAATAATCAAGTGGCAGTTAATACCTCAGGAGAATTTGTCACTTTGCTTATTTTAAATAATCGAATAACTAAATTTGATTCCTCCGGCATAATGCAGTGGACAAAGGTTATAAACCTTCCTAATTATAATCTAACTGCTGTTTCAGAAGGACCTGATTTCACATGGATTACTGGTGGTTGCTGGAGAAATTTCTACATTACCTATCCATATTATTACGGATATTCTCCAATGATAATACGAATTGACAGTTCGGGTAAAGGAGCAGTGGATACTACAGACTACTTCATTGTTGGAAACGCAAATGATAACTTTGAAGTTAGTTTCGCGGATGATGCCGTATTCATTGCAGCTTCAATGAATCAAACAGGACCTGCGCGTGACTCGCTTATAAGAAACGATTTTCATTTTCCATATTATACCAATAACATGAATGTCTTTGCCTCTGATTGGGCTGATTCATTTCCCTGTGGACCAAATTATAAATATTCAGACTTTGATGGAAATGGTTTGATTGATAGCATTGACGTAAGAAAATTAACTGAACTTCAATTTTCTTTTTATCACAATGCTTCAATTACCCCACATTGGTTAAAACAAAATTCGAACAACTCTTTGCCTCAAATAAAATTAATTTTTGAGAATAATAATTTACCTTCTATTTTTGACACCATTCGAGCATATATAACACTCGGTTCCTCAAGTGCACCGGTTGATTCGATTTATGGTATTTCTATTGAGCTAACACAAAACGATAATTATTTATGGAGTCAGGCTTACAGAGATATACAGTACTTTCCTTCTTCACTAGGAGATACAAGCACAAATTTATTTTATTTTGGTTCGCAAATCTCCAGTTCCCCTAGCAGCATTAGTATGGCAGTGGAATGCCGTACAGATAATCAGAATGTTTCTTTGGCGGGTGATACCATTTTAAAAATCACTTGTTTGCTTGACTCAAATGGTATATTTAATAACACATTATATCCCTTTTTAAAATGGAATGTCATTGACAAAAATGGCTGTGAGATTCCACTAGATTTTATCAATGATTCATTAGTAATTCAAACACCAAATCATATTTCAGATTCTTCTCCTTCACTTTTTCAAATTTTGCCTCAGCCTGTTGATGAATATTTCAATGCTGTATTCAGCACACAAGTTGAATCAATTCAGATTTTTAATTCCTCCGGCCAACTAATCAAGTCTAAAAACGAGCCCGGAAAAGAATTTCAACTTTATGTAAAAAACCTAACAAATGGAATTTACTTATGTACAGCGCATTCAAAAGATAAAATATTAAAATCAAAATTTATTATTCTACATAAATAAAATAATTTCAAACTTAATTTTCTAATTGATGAATAATAAAATATATTCTTCATCAATTAACCTTAAGATATCATTAATCATAAATGATCACCCTCGAAGAATTCCGAAAACTCGCCCTCTCTTTTCCCGATACCTCTGAGCAGCCTCACTTCGAAAAACCTTCCTTTAGAGTAAAAGATAAAATATTTGCAACCTATTGGGAGAAAGACAATCGCGCCATGCTTCTACTTTCACCCGTCGATCAATCGGCATTTTGCAGTATTGGAAAAAACATTTTCTTTCCTGTACCTAATGCCTGGGGAAAACAAGGGGCCACTTTTGTAGAGTTAAAAAAGGTAAGAAAAGATATGTTTAATGATGCTGTCAAAACATCTTATGAATTTATTGTCTTCAAACACCTTTCATCCAAATTGAAAAAAAAAGAAATAATTTTTAAACATTATTTTCCGGACAATAAATTTTTCTTCAATCAATTAATTTCCAGCGCTGCAATCTTTCATACCTTACACCTTCCTTTGAATGGACAGTTTTCCATAATTCAGCTGCATCGATTGAAATAAATTTTTCGGAAATTTCTATTTTCAAATTTATTAAATCCGTATTCGCCCCGGGTTTTATTCTTGCCAGTGTACAATGCGGAATAGGATCTTTGTGTACAACATCAATTGTCATAAACTCCTTCACAGACAGATATATTTTTTCCGATAATTGAGAAAACATTTCGCAATTACTGAATTTCCCCCACAACATTGATGGATGACTTTTCTTCCCTCTTAACTCAACCGTTTCAAATTCCAGAATAAAAGACTTTTGCTCTGCAAATAATTTTTCGAGAGCAGATGCTATTTTTTCAAGATTCTCCTCTTCAACTTCACCAATAAAGAATAGTGCTATATGCAAATTATCTGCAGGTGGCCATCGAAATTTTTCGACGGCAGAATTTTTCTTTGAAATCTCTAAAAAAGATTCAGACCAGACGGGAGGCAAAGGAGTAGCGAGGAATATTCTTATCATAGTGTTTGAAACGTGGTGGACGCTAAACACGGAGACACGGAGGCATGGAGAAGCAGTCTTAAAATTTTGTAGCTCCCCCTTCTCTGTGCCTCCGTGTTAATTTTTTAAACCCCCAACAAAACCTTAACCGGATCACTCCCACCAAACATAAGCTTCACCGGCTCCTCCAGCATCTGCTTAACCTTAACCAAAAAGCTCACCGACTCCCTTCCATCAATAATCCTATGGTCATACGATAAAGCCACATACATTATCGGACGAATCTCAACCTTACCACTAATTGCTACAGGCCGCTCAACAATGTTGTGCATTCCAAGTATAGCACTCTGCGGCGGATTAATAATCGGTGTAGATAACATTGACCCAAAGACGCCACCGTTAGTAATTGTAAATGTACCACCCGTCATTTCTTCAATAGTGATTTTACCATCACGAGCTTTAGTTGCCAACTCAATTACCTTGCTTTCAATTTCTGCCATAGTCATTGACTCTGCATTTCGAATTACTGGAACCATAAGACCTTTCGGCGCACTTACTGCAATGCCTACGTCACAGTAATCGTGATAAATAATATCGCTACCATCAATCCGTGCATTCACTGCAGGAAAAGCAAGCAATGCTTCACAAACTGCTTTTGTAAAAAATGACATGAAACCGAGACCGACTCCATATTTTTCTTTGAATACATCTTTGTATTGTTTTCGAATATCCATGATAGCACTCATGTCAACTTCATTAAAAGTTGTAAGCATGGCTGTTTCCTGCTTAACGGAAACCAAACGCTCTGCAACTTTTTTTCGAAGCATGGTCATGGGTTCACGTTTTTCAGCCCTTCCACCTGATGCTGTCCTGATGGATGGCATTACAGGATTAAGCACATCTGCTTTTGTTATCCTTCCTCCTTTTCCTGAAGGCGTAACCTGTGCAGCAGAAATATTTTTTTCGCGCATGAGCTTTTCAGCCGCTACAGAAGGAATTCCCTGAGCATATGTCTCCTGCTTTTCCAATGGTTTTTCTTTCACAGCAGTTTTGGCAGCTTCCTGAGTTACTGTTGCAGCAACTTCTTGTTTAACTTTTGCTGCAACAGGAGCAGCTACACTATCGTCTATCGTACAAACAATACTACCAACCTTTATTGTATCTCCTTCTTTTGCCAAAATTTTAATGGCTCCCGATGCTTCTGCATTGAGCGTTAACGTCGCTTTATCTGAGTCCACTTCACATAATTCTTCGTCCTTTTCTACATAGTCGCCATCTTTTTTCAGCCAGCGTGAAATTTGCACCTCTGTAATAGATTCACCCGGACTTGGAACCTTCATTTCAATTTTTGCCATACGTTTTATTTTTTGAATGCTTGAGTGATTAATTCATTTTGCTCGCGATCGTGCGCTTTATAACTGCCTGTAGCAGGACTTGCACTTTCTGCCCGTGCCAGCACTTTAAATGGAATAACAGAAGTTGCCACCCGAAGTAAATACGACCAAGCGCCCATGTTTATTGGCTCTTCCTGTATCCAAATCCATTCTTCTGCAGACTTGTATTTTATTTTAAGCTTTTGTAATTGATCAACAGGTAATGGATAAAGCTGTTCCATGCGCACAATTGCAATATCCTCAACCTGATTTTTTTCTTTCTGCTCTAAAAGATCGTAATAAATTTTTCCACTGCAAACAAGAACACGCTTAATCTTTGAAACATTTGCATTTACATCGTCTATTACTTCTGTAAATGATCCTGAAGCTAAATCCTTAATTTCTGAAATACACCTAGGATGTCGCAATAAACTCTTTGGAGTAAAAACAATTAAAGGTTTTCTGAAAGGGCGTTGAAGCTGTCGGCGTAAAGCATGGAAAAAATTAGCCGGTGTTGTGCAATTCACTACTTGCATATTCAGGTGGGCACACAATGTCAAAAAACGCTCCATTCTTCCACTCGAATGTTCTGCTCCCTGGCCTTCGTAACCGTGAGGCAGCAATAAAACGATTCCATTCATCCTGTTCCACTTATCTTCTGCTGTGCTTATGTATTGATCAATAATAATCTGAGCGCCATTATTAAAATCACCAAACTGCGCTTCCCAAATCACCAGTGCATTGGGCGATGACATTGCATAGCCATATTCAAACCCTAATACTGCATATTCTGATAATAATGAATTATAGATTCTGAACTCAGCCTGATTGGCATTGATATTATTCAGCGGAGTATATTGCTCTTCCGAATCTTCCATTTTGATTACAGCATGCCTGTGAGAAAACGTGCCGCGTTCTACATCCTGTCCACTGAAACGAACCGGAAATCCTTCATTCAATAATGTACCATAAGCAAGTAATTCACCCATAGCCCAGTCGAAGCGGCCTTCCTTCAACATTTTTTTTCTGTCTTCAAATAACTTAAGCGTCTTATTGAAAAATTTCTTGTCACCGGGAAGGCTTGTAATTCTTTCCCCAATGATATTAAGAATTTTTGCATCTACACCGGTGGCAGGACTTTGCTTTAAATCCTCTGCTGTAGCCAGTCGCAAAGACTTCCAGCTTCCTTCCCGGTAAGATGCTACTTTCTTTTTTTTTACTTTTCGTGCAGTGTCCAGACTTCCCTGCAAAATCTCTTTGAAAGATTTTTCCATCTCCCGGGCAAGGTTTGCTTCAACTTCTCCTTGTGATAATAATTTATCGTTGTAAATTTTTCTTGGATCGTCATGAGCGGCAATCGCTTTGTATAATAATGGCTGCGTGAATCTCGGTTCATCGCCTTCATTATGTCCGTATTTTCTATATCCTAAAATGTCGATGAAGACATCCCTGTGAAATTTCTGTCGGTACTCTAACGCAAGCTGAATAGTATAAACCAATGCTTCAACATCATCTGCATTGACATGAAATACCGGTGAGAGCGTAACTTTAGCGACGTCTGTACAATAAGTACTGGATCTTCCATCGATATAGTTTGTTGTAAATCCAATCTGATTGTTCACAACAAGATGAATCGTACCACCGGTCCGGTAACCACGAAGCAAAGACATTTGAATTACTTCGTAAACAACGCCCTGTCCGGCGATTGCTGCATCACCATGAATAAGTATTGGTGCAATATGATTTTCATCTCCACCGGGAGTATTGTCAATCTTAGATCTCACAATGCCTTGCACAACAGAATCAACAGCTTCAAGATGTGATGGGTTTGGCGCTACACTCAGGTGAACATTTTTTCCTGAAGTAGTAACTACATCAGAAGAATATCCCAAATGGTATTTCACATCACCTGCAAAACCAAGTTCGTCATATTCTAACCCTTCGAATTCTGTAAAAATTTCTTCGTAGGTTTTTCCTAAAATATTTGCAAGGACATTTAACCGTCCACGGTGCGACATTCCTATCACATATTCTTTAATCCCAAGTTCAGCACCGTTTTCTATAATAGCATCTAAAGCAGGAATAAGCGTCTCACAGCCTTCAAGAGAAAATCTTTTTTGTCCAACAAACTTAGTATGCACAAAATTCTCAAAAGCCACAGCATCGTTTAATTTTTCGAGTATTCTTCTTTTCCGGGCAATCGTAAATGAGGATGTATTGCGGCAACCCTCCATTTTATTTTCAATCCAGCTTACGATTTCGGGGCTTCGTATGTATTTATATTCTACACCGATGCTGGCACAATAAGTTTGCTGTAAATGTTCTAGAATATTTTTCAGCTTGGCAGGACCAATTCCCAGAAGAGTCCCTGAATGAAAAACAGTTTCAAGATCAGCCGTTGAAAGATTGAAGTTTTCCAGATCGAGTGTAGGCAGATAATGCCTGCGCTCCCTGACAGGGTTTGTATGAGTAAAGAGATGACCCCGAGTCCGGTAACCGTTAATCAGGTTAATAACATTAAATTCCTTCTGAACATTTTCAGGAATTGTCTTCCCTGATTTTCCATTCTCCGGAAAATTAACACGCGCAAATTCGAAGCCGCCGAAAAATTCCTTCCAGCTATCTTCAACGGAAGATGGATTCTCAAGGAATTGCCTGTATAATGCATCAATTTGTCCGATATCAGCATTGCCGAGATATGAAAACTTATCCATGGTATGGGGTTAGGGGATAAAGGTAAGGTTTTTGGTTGCATGTTTTCCACATTCAACGTCTTTGAAAATTGATTGTGCCCTTCGATAATAAATCAATAAAGAATTTAATTACTCTTTAACAATTTTTTT
>JAYURB010000319.1:0-7747 GCA_043756425.1 Bacteroidota bacterium | reverse complement strand
CAATTCCTGTTGCTTTGTAAAACCCTGCGAAACACCGATCACCATGTTATTGATCAATGCACGATACAACCCATGCAATGCACGATGGCGTTTTTGTTCAGTAGCACGTTCAACAGAGATTGTGTTGTCAGCAATCTTTACAGTAACAGGAATTGGTCGGTGTCGGTTACAAAGCATCCAATCAGGGACAATTGCTCGACATGGTACTTGGTTATTCTCACCATTTCATTTTTGAAATACCAACTGAGATTAAAGTAACTACAAAACAAGAAAAAGGACAAAACCCTACTGTGATTCTTGAGAGTGCTGACAAGCAATTACTAGGAGCTGTTGCCGCAAAGATTCGTTCATTGCGTTCACCAGAGCCATACAAAGGAAAAGGAATTAAATTCAGCGGTGAAGTGCTGAGAAGAAAAGCAGGAAAATCTGCCGCTAAAAAATAATTGAGATCATGTTAAGAAAACAGCTTCGCAGAAATAGTATTCGTACCCGCATTCGCAGGACTATAAAAGGAACAGCAGAACGTCCGCGTTTATCAGTTTACAGAAGTAATAAGCAAATTTATGCTCAGATCATTGATGATCTGAACGGGGTGACCTTAGCTTCTGCTTCATCTTCTTCGAAAGATTTCGAAGTAATGAAGGATAAAAAAGTTGAAATCGCTAAAGCAGTAGGTAAAGCGATTGCAGCAAAAGCGGTTAAGCACGGAATAACATCCGTAGTATTTGACCGTGGAGGTTATCTGTATCACGGACGTGTAAAAGCACTTGCTGAAGGTGCACGTGAGGCAGGACTTAAATTTTAATTATTAAAAACAACGCTTACAATAGGTAATATGTCAGAATCAAATGTAAAAAAAGTTAAGTCGAGCGAGATTGAATTGAAAGACAGACTCGTTACGGTTAACCGTGTTACGAAAGTAACAAAAGGAGGAAGGGCTTTCACTTTTGCTGCAATAGTAGTAGTAGGTGATGAGACCGGTGTAGTTGGTCACGGACTGGGCAAAGCAAAAGAAGTATCGGATGCTGTTCAGAAGGGAATTGACGATGCAAAGAAAAACCTTGTTAAAGTTCCTGTAATGAAGGGAACTGTTCCACATGAGTCGTATGGCAAATTTGGAGGAGCATTGGTATTTCTTAAGCCTGCGGCTCCGGGTACCGGTGTAATTGCAGGTGGTGCCATGCGTGCTGTTCTGGAGAGTGTGGGAATTCATGACGTATTGGCAAAATCTAAAGGAAGTTCAAATCCGCATAACGTGGTAAAAGCTACTATTGATGCTTTGGTTCGTATGCGCGATCCTGCTACTGTAGCTCAGCACCGTGGAATTAAAATGTCAAAAGTATTTAACGGCTAATCAGTCATCAACAATAAATAAAGCAATGGCAAAAGTTACAATTAAACTTGTTAAAAGTGGAATCGACCGCCCGGAAAGGCAGAAGCGAACACTTGCAGCATTAGGCCTTAATAAGATGCAACGCACTGTAGTAAAGGAGAACACTCCGCAAATACAGGGCATGATCCAAAAGGTAAAACACCTCCTTGAAATAAAAGAAAGTTAATCTAAATATAGAAGATATTTCAATTATGAATTTATCATCACTCAAACCCGCAAAGGGTTCAACACAAGACAGGAAACGAATCGGTCGCGGAACGGGTTCCGGTAAAGGCGGTACTTCTACACGCGGACATAAAGGAGCGCAATCGCGTTCCGGATATTCGTCCAAGCGTGGTTTTGAAGGAGGTCAAATGCCTTTGCAACGCCGTGTTCCAAAATTCGGATTCAAGAATCCTTTCCGTATGGAATATCACGGAATTAACCTGGATACTCTTCAGGAACTCGCTGATGCCAAAAAAATAACCAGTATCGATGTTCAGATACTTGTTGAAAACGGCCTGGCCTCTAAAAAAGAGCGTATTAAGATTCTTGGAAGAGGAGAACTAAAATCTAAAATTGAAGTGAAAGCTCACGCTTTTTCAGCAACAGCAAAACAAGCAATTGAAGCTAAAGGAGGAAGTACTGAGATAATCCCAGCATGAAGAACCTGATACAGACCATAAGAAATATTTTTAAGATCGAAGATCTTAGAATCCGTATTCTCAACACGATATTTTTTCTGTTGATTTACAGACTAGGTACGCATATCGTACTTCCGGGTGTTGATCCGGATAAACTGAACAACCTGCACACGCAAACATCGGGTGGGGTTCTTGGACTGCTCGACATGTTTTCGGGTGGTGCCTTTTCGCATTCATCCATATTTGCTTTGGGTATCATGCCTTACATTTCGGCTTCCATCGTAATACAGCTTTTAAGCATAGCCATCCCTTACTTTCAGAAATTACAAAAGGAGGGCGAAAGCGGAAGAAAGCGTATTAATAATATTACACGCTGGCTAACGGTTGTGATTACAGCTTTCCAGGCACCGGGGTATATTGTTAACCTGCGTTCACAAGTTCCGAATGCAATTATATCTGTTACAAATCCTGAATTAGTATCTCCGTTTACATTTTGGTTTACATCTATAGTTATCCTCATTGCAGGAACATTATTTGTGATGTGGCTGGGAGAAAGAATTACGGATAAGGGAATTGGAAATGGAATCTCTCTCATTATCATGATTGGAATTATTGCCCGTCTACCGGCAGCGCTTCGCGATGAAGTTCTTTCACGTGCCAATTCGAACGGAGGGATGGTTGTTCTACTACTAGAGCTTGTAGCGTTAGGAGCGGTAATAGCCTTTGTCATCTTGCTTGTGCAGGGTACACGAAAGATTCCTGTAAACTTTGCTAAAAAGATAGTTGGTAATAAACAATACGGTGGTGTGCGTCAGTACATTCCTTTGAAAGTAAATGCAGCCGGTGTAATGCCAATCATTTTTGCACAGGCCATTATGTTTATTCCTGCAACGATAGCGCAATTCTTTCCGGATGCAAGTGCATCGCAGGGAATTCTTGCAACCTTCGGAAACCTTACATCGTGGCCATATAATTTAACTTTTGCTATTCTTATCATTCTGTTCACATACTTCTATACAGCAATTGCTGTAAATCCGAATCAAATGGCAGACGATATGAAGCGTAATAATGGTTTTATCCCCGGAGTAAAACCCGGTAGAAGCACGGCAGATTTTATTGATGACGTCATGTCCCGTATTACGCTGCCCGGTGCCATATTCTTAGCATTGATTGCCATTTTACCAACGTTTGCATTGTTGGTGAATATCAATAATAACTTCGCTCACTTCTATGGAGGTACTTCTCTCCTGATCATGGTGGGTGTTGTACTTGACACGCTTCAGCAGATAGAAAGCCACCTGTTGATGCGTCATTACGATGGATTGATGAAGAGCGGAAGGATCAAAGGAAGAAGTACGCCGGTGGCTGCGGGTGTTTAAGTTCAGTAGACGTCAGATGGAAAAAAAGACAGATGCTGTACTATAAAACAAATGAGGAGATTGAGTTAATAAGAGAGAGTTCTTTACTTGTTGCCAGAACCCTGGCTGAAATTGCCAAAATCATCAGACCGGGGATCACCACGCTGCACTTGGATAAGGTTGCAGAGGAATATGTTAGGGATCAGCATGCATTGCCTGCTTTCCTGAATTATAACGGGTTTCCAAACTCAGTTTGTATTTCAGTAAATGCACAAGTGGTACATGGAATTCCAAACAATACGGAATTGAAAGACGGAGATATCTGTTCAGTCGATTTCGGTGTGCTGAAGAATGGCTTTTATGGAGATTCGGCTTACACCTTCGCTATTGGAGATGTAAAAGAAGAATCCATGAAACTTCTCCGGATTACAAGGGAAGCCTTGTACAAAGGAATAGAAGAAGCTGTTGCAGGAAACAGGCTTGGTGATGTAAGCGCTGCAGTTCAGGAGTACGCTGAGGATAATGGATTTTCAGTTGTCCGCGAACTGGTAGGCCACGGAATCGGAAGGCACCTACACGAGAAACCGGAAGTTCCCAACTATGGAAAGTCGGGGACGGGGATGATTCTCAAAGAAGGTTTGGTGATAGCCATCGAACCGATGATTAACATGGGAGGAAAGGCAGTCGTTCATGAAAAGGATGGATGGACAGTGCGAACGGCGGATAAGAAGCCTTCTGCTCACTTTGAGCATACGGTTGCAGTGAAGAAAGGGAAAGCGGATATTCTAAGTTCGTTTGAATTTGTTGAAGAAGTATTAAAAAATAATAATAATATAAAAGTCAGTTACTAAGCGTGGCGAAACAAGCAAACATAGAACAAGACGGCACCATTACCGAAGCATTATCCAATGCCATGTTCCGTGTAGAATTAGAGAATGGCCATGAGATTATTGCCCATATCTCCGGGAAAATGAGAATGAATTACATTAAAATTCTTCCCGGCGATAAAGTAAAAGTGGAAATGTCACCTTACGATCTGACTAAAGGAAGAATAACCTACAGGTATAAATAAAAAACTAAGACAATGAAGGTAAAACCTGCTATCAAAAAAAGAAGTGTTGACTGCATTATCGTCCGCAGAAAAGGAAGGTTATATGTTATTAACAAAAAGAATCCTCGCTTTAAGCAGCGCCAGGGGTAATTTGAGAATTTGAAAATGGAATTCTCCAATTAATTAAATGAAGTAATTAATAAAAAATAAAAAAAAATGGCTCGTATTTCTGGTATTGATTTACCAAAACACAAAAGAGGCGTAATCGGTCTGACCTACATCTTCGGTATAGGAAAATCTACTTCTATTCGTATTCTGGCTGAGGCCGGGATTGACGAAAACGTTAAGGTTGAATCCTGGAACGATGATCAGCTGAATGCGATTCGTACGATAATTAATGAACTTAAGGTTGAAGGTGCACTTCGTTCTGAGGTTCAGTTAAACATCAAACGTTTGGTTGACATTAACTGTTACCGCGGTATTCGTCATCGTGTCGGTCTTCCGGTTCGTGGACAGCGTACCAAAACCAACACGCGTACAAGAAAAGGAAAACGTAAAACTGTTGCCAACAAGAAGAAGGCAACTAAAATGTAATTAATAAGAATCATGGCAACTCAACAAGCAGCAGCGAAACCGGCAAAAGCTGCAAAGAAGAAAGTAGTAAAGGTAGAAGCATATGGAAAGGCTTTTATTAATGCAACTTTCAATAACATCATCATCTCTCTGACGAACGATTCGGGTCAGGTTATTTCCTGGAGTTCTGCAGGTAAAATGGGATTCAAAGGGTCAAAGAAAAACACCCCTTACGCTGCGCAGCTTGCTGCAGGTGATTGCGGGAAAGTAGCATTTGATCTTGGCCTTCGTAAGGTAAAAGTGTTTGTCAGAGGTCCCGGAGCAGGCAGAGAATCAGCCATTCGGACACTTCATCAGACAGGCATTGAAGTAATGGAGATCATGGATCTTACACCAATTCCTCATAACGGTTGTCGTCCTAAAGGAAAACGCAGAGTATAATCATTAATAGAAAAAGCAATTTATAATCATGGCAAGATACATTGGCCCATCAACAAAAATAGCCCGTAAATTCCGCGAACCCATCTTCGGACCGGATAAGTCATTTGAAAAAAAGAACTATCCTCCCGGACAACACGGTTTGACGAAGAAGCGTGCAAAGCAATCTGAGTATTCCGTCCAGCTGATGGAGAAGCAAAAGGTAAAATACATGTACGGTATACTGGAGCGTCAGTTTGCGAAGATCTTCGATCGCGCATCCCGCAAATCAGGTGTTACCGGTGAAATCCTGTTGCAGCTTATTGAGTCACGTTTGGATAATGTGGTTTTCCGTTTGGGACTTGCTCCTACACGTATGGCTGCCCGCCAGCTTGTATCACACAGACATATTACCATTAACGGCAAGGTTGTGAACATATCATCTTACACTTGCAGAGCGGGTGATGTTGTTGCTGTTCGCGAACGCTCCAAATCACTGGAAGTAATTACGGATGCAACTAAAGGACATGCACACAAACATGCATGGTTGGAGTGGGACCGTACTACCATGAGCGGAAAGATTCTTAACCTTCCTTCAAGAGATCAGATTCCTGAAGCGATTAAGGAACAGCTTATCGTCGAATTGTATTCTAAATAAGCAATAAATTATTGAAAGAAAATTCAATTTTCTTTACAAAAATAAGTTAAACCTCAAACACCAAAGATAAAATGTCAATCTTAGCATTTCAACGACCGGATAAGGTCATTATGGTAAACTCAGACGACCGCAGCGGAGTATTCGAGTTTCGTCCACTTGAGCCCGGTTATGGAATTACGATCGGTAATTCATTACGTAGAATTCTGCTTTCTTCTCTCGAAGGACATGCAATTACCTCTATTAAAGTAAGCGGTGTTGACCATGAGTTTTCTACCATTAAAGGCGTCGTAGAAGATGTCACTGAACTTATTCTGAATCTTAAGCAGGTTCGTTTCAAGCAGCAAATTCAGGGAACAGATTCGGAGAAAGTTACCGTTAATGTGACTGGAAAAACCCAGTTTACAGCCGGAGACATCAGTAAATTCACTACTGCATTTCAGGTGTTGAATCCTGAATTGGTTCTTTGCAATATGGAAACCAGCGTTAAACTTACAATCGACATTCAGATTGACAAAGGACGTGGTTATGTTCCTTCAGAAGAGAATAAATCAAACAGTGCACCCTTAGGAACTGTTCCAATGGATTCAATCTTTACTCCTGTTCGTAATGTAAAATATTCAATCGAGAATTACCGTGTTGAGCAGAAGACAGATTATGAAAAACTAATTATGGAGATTTCTACGGATGGTTCCATTCATCCGAAGGAAGCTTTGAAAGAGGCAGCTGAAATTCTTATTCACCATTTCATGTTGTTCTCTGATGAGAAAATTACTCTGGAGACAAAAGAGAAAACACCAACGGAAGAGTTGGATGAAAATACGCTTCACATGCGTCAGTTGTTAAGCACGAAGCTTGTGGATATGGACCTTTCAGTGCGTGCATTGAATTGTTTGAAAGCAGCTGATGTTGAAACATTGGGTGACCTTGTTTCTTATAACAAATCAGATTTATTGAAGTTCAGAAATTTCGGTAAAAAATCGTTGACTGAACTTGAAGAGTTAGTTCGTTCTAAGAACCTTACCTTCGGTATGAACATTTCAAAATACATAGACAGAAAATAAAACCTTCCGGTAAAGGAAACAATAAGTAAAAAAATCCCAGTTTAGTAACAGCATATTACAATGAGACACGGAAAAAAAATAAACCATCTTGGCAGGACACATTCACACCGCGCGGCATTATTGTCGAATATGGCGGCATCGTTGATACTGCACAAGCGTATTAATACAACTGTTGCCAAGGCAAAAGCCCTGCGTAAATATGTTGAGCCAATCATTACCCGTTCTAAAGACGACTCTACACATTCACGCAGAATGGTATTCAGCTATTTGCAGAATAAAATAGCTGTTACGGAATTGTTTCGCGAAGTGGCTCCGAAGGTTGCCGATCGTCCGGGTGGTTATACCCGTATTATTAAACTTGAAAATCGTCCCGGCGACAATGCAGAAATGTGCATGATAGAACTGGTAGATTTCAATTTAATCTACGGCGGAACTACTGAAGAAGGAGGGGCTAAGAAAGCTAAGACAACTCGTCGCAGCGGAGGAGCTAAAAAAGCCAAAGCACCGGCTAAGGACGCTCCGGAAGCAGCGACTGAAGAGGCTGAAGCTCCGGCTAAAAAGACAAGAAGCAAAAAGAAATCAGATTCTTAATCATTGATTTTGAAAAATTAAC
>JAYURB010000318.1:0-3266 GCA_043756425.1 Bacteroidota bacterium | reverse complement strand
TTTGGTTTTGTTCTCCCGAGCAAAATCCTTCAGCGCAGTTACGCGCATGCCATTCACGCCTACAGAACCTTTGTTCTGCATCACATGAATGCATGCCTCTTGCATATTCCGTAGGTTGATTAAGCGTTCAATCATCTTCTCTTTTCACTACAATAAATTTTCTTGATTCCATTTATCACAAGGCTTCTCTCCCTCACGGAAAACGATCCCTGCATCATTTGGAACCACACAATGTTCAGTCTTTCGTTAAGTTGTAAGTCCTCCAATCTTTCCATTGGCTCGTTTCCTCTAACTAAAATGACCTCTGCTGACTTCTTCGCTTGTCCAACCCGTAGACACGAAGACCTCCCTCGGTAAGTCAAATACCCTTTTCGTTTGCTCCTGCCGGATCTACATCGTTGAACTTTAGTACGCTTCGGACTTTAGTATGATGTGCTACCTTATCCATTCAGCTATGCCTCGTATTCGATTTCTTTTCGTCAGTGCAAACATTCGCAGTCTCGCTTACTTCAGTGCATACCTCACGGTAAACTACTCCCGAAAAAAACGGGACAGGCTTTGCGACTTCCTAAACTTCGGGACGTTACTCCCGTGTTACAGGGACTTTCACCCGTTGGGATTCTACTTTTAAAGAACTATATTTGACATTCAAGGCGCACACAAAAAGCTTATCACAATGGCTAAGGAAGTGGCGCATAATTGGTCGTAATTATTTTAATAGTCGTACGGTGCGCCAATAAATTTTTTATCTTTGAATAAATATAGCCACTGCGGTAAGCTCTCGAACTTTATGCTTTAGCTTGGTGGACGTGTTAACAAAACTAGAAAACTGAAACCCGAACATAGGAGGCAAACAAAAAAAAATGAAAAAAAATATTTTACTTGCAATCATTCTCTTTGCAGAATTAACTACCATCAAAACTTTTGCACAGGCAGGTTATCTTGATCCAACTTTTGGCACAAATGGTATAACACTAAATTCTATTGATGTAAGAAGTGATTACTTATTAAGCACTAAAGTTACTGCTTCGGGCAGTATTTATTCTACTGGTATGTATTCTCGTTTTCTCGACCAAGCACAGTATCGTGGTTATTTCATTTCTAAACATACGTCAAATGGAGTTTTAGATAACTCCTTCGCAAGTGGAGGAATTTTCAGAGATACTTTACCCGGAGGAGCATACCTTTCAGATGTTGAAGTGCTTTCAGATAGCAGCGTAATTGCAGGCGGAGGAAGGGCTTCCTCGCCTTCCAACGCTTTACTAATAAAATTAAATTCAAACGGAACTTATGATCCTGCTTTTGGGGTAAACGGAAAATCCTGGGTTAATACAGGGCAGAATATATCTATTAGCAAAATACGGGTTCAACAGGATAATAAAATAATCGTTTCTATAAACTATTACAATGGAACTAACGATTACGATTGGGGCTTAATGCGTTTTTTACCTAATGGTATCCCGGATTCAACTTTCGGTTTTAATGGAATTATAATATATAATAATCCATCAACCTATCAACTCACCGAAGCCATGACCATTCAACAAGATGGAAAAATTATATTAACAGGAAGGCAATACCTTAGTTTTGCCGAAAGTGTAGGAATAATAACAAGAATAGATAGCACCGGACAAGTGGATAGTGCATTTGGCAATAATGGAACGGTGCTTATTTCTACACCCATTGCACAAGGCTATTGTGTAATGTTAGGCGTAACGATGCAAACCGATTTCAAAATAATAACCACAGGTTACTCTATTGAAGATTTGGGTGGTGGATTTTACGATAATCATTTCTTGCTTGTACGTATTTTACCCAATGGAAATTTAGATGCCACTTTTGGTACTAATGGACTTGTAATTTCCGATATTTATTCAGGCATTGAATTCAGCAATGAGTCAGTAGTACAAGGTGATGGCAAAATAGTCACTGTCGGAAGCACATCCGAACCGTTCCCTAACGTCCAAAATTATTTGGCTCTAGTCCGTTATTTACCCAATGGTGTACTTGATTCCAGTTTCAATAATGATGGAATTGTAATTGAAAACATTTCATACACCGATGGTCAATCAGGAACAGATATAAACATTTGCCCCGATGGTGGTATTTTAGCAAGCGGTAGGGCTTGGGAAAGTGATACCTCAGGATTCTTTAATGTGTTTCTTGCAAAATATCATTCTGGATTATCAACGGGTATGCAAGTGTTAAACGATTTGAAATCAACATTGATTATTTATCCCAATCCCAATAAAGGAACATTCACAATCTCACAAAACAACACGAACAAAACCGAAATAGAAATCACAAACGTTGTTGGCGAACTTATTTATAAAACAAACATCTCAAACCAACAGGCAACAATAGATTTAAGCAAAGAAACGAAAGGAACTTATTTTGTAAGAGCGAGCGACAGCAATAAAAACGTAACGAACAAAAAAATAGTAATACAATAGAACCTTTGAAAACAAAAGAAAACCGAACGCAAAACACAAAGATTAAAAGAAATTAACCCGGTGCAACCTCACACTGTTCTGTTTTAAACCTTGCTGTGTTTTACTAACTTTGTAGTTCACTTCTCACAGCATTTACAAGCTTCCTTTTAAAAATATTGCCTTAAGAGCATGCAAGAAATTATAGGCGAACGGATGATCCGCTTTTTTGCGGAAAGCTACTGTTCATTGGTGATGTCGGTTCAAATCAGCAATCCCGCATACGATTATTCTAAATTTGTAAAAACATTTGGTGTGCATACTTCCGATTTGGAAGCATTGTGCCAAGCGAATTTAACAAAGCCTTAGACTGATGAACATTAGATTGGATATTGCCGTGAGAGATATTACCGGAAAATCCGGAATGGATATTATTCAGGCAATTATTTACGGTGAAAGAGATGCTGCTAAGTTGGAAAAGCATTTGCAAGTTGGTTAAGACTATCCCCCAATAAAAAAATTACAGGAGGAAAAGTAATTGGAAATATGAAGTCGGACATTCCTATTACCCGATTCTTTAAGCGCATAGCATTTAAATATGGTAGAGCTGCTGCAATTACTGCAACGGCACGTAAGCTATCGGTCATTATCTGGAATATGCTAACAAAATTACAGTCCTTCAGCCCTCCAACGACAAAAGATTACGACCTTCGTATTCGCAGTATTACCGTTAAAAACATCCAGCGAAAAATATCCAAACTTAAACTAACACCACAAGAATTATGTTTTGTAAATACTTAATTGTATGTTTGTTAGGGAATGGTTTAATACGATTTT
>JAYURB010000317.1:0-7784 GCA_043756425.1 Bacteroidota bacterium | reverse complement strand
TGTCGGACTTCCTATTTGCGCCTGTGTGGAATCCTTGCAGCCGTTGCCGTCTATAGTTGTAAACAAATAACTTCCGGAAGGTAAATTTGAAATGGATGAAGACGTATCACCTGTTGACCATAAATAAGAAAATGGTGTAGTTCCTCCCGAAGTTACTGCATTGACAGACCCATCAGAAAAGCCAAAGCATTTTACATCTGATGTTGTAACAACTGAAGTTAGCGGGTTTGGTTGCGATATTGTTATTGGAAGTGATGTTAAACAATTATTAGAATCTCTGACCGCAACCGAATAACTTCCGGCTATAAGATTAACTGCAGTGGTCCCATGGCCGCCGTATGGAAACCAATTGTATTCGAAAGGAGGAATGCCGCCTAATGTGTTGATGGAAGCAGTTCCATTATTGCCATCGTAGCAGGAAACAGGTGTTGAGGTAAGTAACGATAGTGTTGGTCCGGTAGTATTGGAAACGGAAGCGACAGCCGTTACAGAACAGTTATTTGAATCAGTAATGTTAACGATATACGAACCGGCAGGAATTCCATTGGCTGTACTTCCGGTTATTATTCCGGGATTCCACAAATAACTATAAGGAGTAGTTCCGCCATTAACCATTGCAGAAGCTGTACCGTTAGACAATAAACATCCTGCGGGAGCAGTCGTAGTAGTTACCAGCAGCGGTGAAGGCTCTGTAATCGTTACCGGTGCTGTTATTGTACAACCATTTATATCATTTATCTGAATAGAATAATTTCCTGCCTGAAGGTTGCCAATTACAGGACTGTTCAGACCGCCGGGCTGCCATTGATAGTTGAAAGCACCTGTTCCTCCGGAAGCAATGACTACTGCTGAACCATTGCCTGCGCCAAAACATGTAATATTCGAAATGTTTAATTGAGCAGCAACTGGAGGAGGTTCGGTAATAACAACATTGAGGCTTTGCGTGCAGTTTGCAGCATCGCTTACTACTACCTGATACGTTCCGGCACGTAGTCCGTTTGCAAAAGCAGAATTTCCTCCGTTAGGTTGCCAGTTAAAAGTATAGGGTGGTAAACCATTGTTTACGGTTAATAATGCTGTACCGTCGTTTCCGCCGTAACAAGTTTCAGGTGTTGCAGAAAGCAGACTGATGTTTATGTTTCCTGTGTTTAATAAAGTCGCAGTTGTTGTTGCAGAACAATTGTTGATATCATTTACTGTAACATTATATGCTCCGGGATTTAGTCCATTGATAACAGAGGTTGTTTGTCCGGAAGCATTCCATAAATAATTATAAGGCGGTATTCCGCCGGATGCGATTACCGATGCTGATCCATTCGGAAGAGAACAGCTTCCTGTTTGTGTTGAAGTTTGAAGGGTAAGTGGTAGAGGTTCGGTTATGCTAATTCCTGTTGTTGCAGTGCAGCCTAAAGCATCAGTAACTGTTACTAAATAATTTCCTGCCGTTAAACCTGCTGCTGCAGATGTCGATTTCCCTGTTGGATTCCAGTTGTAGGAGTATGGTGGAGTACCTCCGCTAATAAGGGTGCTTGCAAATCCATCGTTTCCTCCATTGCAGGAAACAGGAGTTGAATTGTTGATGGAAGCTATCAAAGCAGCGGGCTGACTAATTATACCTTGAGACGAATCTTTGCATCCTTTCTGATCCGTTATTACTACTGAAATATTTCCAGCAGACAAACCATTGACGCTGTCCGTTCCAAAGGCGCCATTGCTCCAGGAATAAGTATAAGGAGCTGACCCGCCGATTGCATTTACTGTTGCAATACCGTTACTTGTTCCAAAACAACCGGGAGGATTTGTATTTAGAGTAGAAGATAGGGGTTGAGGTTGAGAAATCGTAACCGAAAAATAGGATAAACAATTAAAACCGTCAGTAATGGTAACAGAATAATTTCCTGCACTAAGCCCCGATGCAGATGTACCGGAGCCTCCATAAGGAGACCATTGGTATGTGAATGGTCCTGTACCACCGGAAATATTCAGAGAAACAGAGCCATCGTTTCCTCCAAAACAACTTACAGGAACAACGGTTCCGGCATTTACTGATGGAGATGTTGAATTAATAATTACGGTAGTACCGGATGTAGTACAACCACTGGCATCCTCTGCCGTAACTGTATAAACTCCTGCAGGAAGGTTTGTGACGATTGAATCAGCGGAATTAATCGGTGACCATAAATATGAGTAGCCCGGATTGCCGCCTGTTGCCGACACATTTAAACTTCCCAAGGAAGCCCCGCAAGCAGATGATGTTGTAGCCATGTTTAAATTTATCATTGCCGGCTGAACAATATTAAAAGGTTTTGTTTGTGAACATCCTTTTGAGTCAGTTACTTTTACTGAATAATTACCGGCTGACAGTCCTACTTCTAAGCTTGAATTACCTCCGCCCGGATTCCACGAATAGATATAAGGAGGTATTCCTCCGGCAACGCTTACTGTTGCAGACCCATCGTTTCCATTGTAACAGGTTGCATCAAATGCAGCCACTGAAAAATTTAATGAATCCGGTTCGCTGATTAGAACATTAATTGATGCCGAACAGCTTGCCGCATCTGTTACAGTAACTAAATAATTCCCTGCTGATAAATTCCCTGCAATAGAAGAGGTGCCTCCAGTAGGAAGCCATTGGTACACGTATGGCGGTAAACCGCCTGTTGCTGATACAATGGCTGAACCATCATTTCCTCCTTTGCAGGATACATCCTGAAAAGACGAAAGTGATAACGTTAAAAATGCCGATTGTATTATATTTATAGAAGAAGCACTGCTGCAGCCTTTATCATCAGTAACGGTTACCGAATAGAAACCGGGGGTAAGGTTATTGATGGATGCTGTCGTATCTCCATTGGGAGACCATAGGTAAGAATATACAGAATTTCCTCCACTCGCTGTTGCCTGAGCAAAGCCATTATTGACTTGACAGGAAACATTGTGAAATGAACTTATTGAACTTGTTAGCAGGGCGGGCTGAGTAACAGATACCGGAATGACCTCTGTGCAATTGCTTGCATCCGTAACAGTAACATTATACAATCCGAATGCCAGACCGGAAGCAAAAGCAAGAGTGTCTCCTGTACCAGACCAGTTAAATCTATACGGTGGCAATCCCCCGGTAACAGAAACTCCTGCAGATCCATTATTATCTCCGAAACAGTTGACAGGTGTGGAAGAAACTACATTGCCAACTATTGGAAGCGGAAGGGTAATATCAAGGGCATTGGTTGTAAGACATCCATTAGCATCCGTTACCGTAACACTATAATGCCCGAGACTCATATTATTTAAGGTAGGAGAATTAATATTACCGGGCAACCAATTGTAATTGTAAGGTGGCGTACCTCCGTTTACAGATACAAGCGCAGAACCATTGCTTGCATTTCCACAATTGGGGTTTACAGTTATAAATGAGCTTGACAATACCGCCGGTTCAGAAATAAAAACGGAAATAGAAGAAGAGCAATTGTTAGCGTCAGTAACTAATAATGTATAGCTGCCCGTTGATAATCCATTAATTGCCGGGCCTGAACCGACCGAAGGAAACCATTGATAACTATAGGGGGCTTGACCTCCGCTTACAGTAACACTTACTGCACCGTCACTGCCGCCTTTACATGATAAATTGGTTAAAGAGGAAAGATTTATTAACGGCCCGGTTGTATTTGAAATGGGAATTGATTTTGATTGCACACAACCTGTGGCATCTGTAACAGTTAATATATAAAGCCCTGCATCAAGTCCTGAAATAGCGGAAGCAGTTAAATTTCCCGGATCCCAGTTATATGAATAAGGTCCCGTTCCGCCTGTTATGGAAGTAGAAATGCTTCCGTTCAACAAACCGCAAGAAGCATCTGAAGAAGTGTGGTCAATGTTTATGGCAGATGGTGCTGTAACATTTACAATGCGATTTACCGTACAGCCATTAGCATCATTTACTACGACAGAATATGTTCCTTGAATAAGTCCGGAGATGCTTGCCGTTGTATCGCCATTTGACCATGCATATGAATAAGTGCCGCCTCCACCGGTTGGAATTACTGCTGCTGCTCCGTTTGATTCCCCGAAGCATTGCACGGGCGTAACCGACGTTGTGGCGCTCAATACAGGAGGCTGAATTAAAGAATAAGAAAAGGAATTTGTGCATCCTGCATTATCGGTAACGGTAACAGAATAATTTCCCGAATAAAGATTTGTAATCACAGGCCCTGTTGCTCCATTTGACCAGGCATACGTATGCGGACTTGTCCCACCGGATGAAATAACAGAAATTAAACCATTTCCATCGTCATTACACAAAATCTGATTTGCTGTGAGCAAAGAAATATTTAACGGTGCAGGCGCAGAAACTGTTGAATTAGAAGATATGCTGCAACCATTGGCATCAGTAATGGTTATGGAATAAGTTCCGGCAGCGAGTCCTGTAATAGAAGATGTTCCTGTTGCACCATTGGACCAGGAGTATTGAAAGGGCCCGGTTCCGGAAGCAATAGCTGTAATAGAACCTGTGCCCGGTAACGGACAGGCAGAATTAATAGCATTAAGAGTAGCAGACAACCCGGCAACTGTTATTGAATAGGAATATGTTTGGAAACCTTTCATCGGACAGTTATTATCCATAACAGTAACTGTAAAAACATAGGGCTGGCTTCTGACATTTGCAAGAGTCGGTGTCCAAGAAAATGTTCCGGTTGGAAAAGTATCTGTTGTTGAAGTAAAGGTTGCGCCCGGAATACCATTATTCCATGTCGTGCTAACTACCTGGCCGGTATTTGCATCGTTTGAATTTATTGTGAAAGTTATTGGTGTGCCCGGACAAACGACCGTTTGAAAATTAGAAGTGCCATTGATACCTGATAAAGTAGGTAAATTGTTGGAGCAATTGCTCGTCCACATTTCAATATCCTGAACAACGCTTCCGATAAAGGTTCCGTTTCTGTATTCATCAATCCGTATTGCCATTACACCAACTTCAGGTGCTGTCGGATTAAGTTTAATGTCACCGGTTTGTGATATGGAAACAGGCGGTGAAGAAGAAATCGGATTCGTCACCGAATAACCCGGATTAAACACAAGACTGTTAACAGGTGATGATTGTGGATTAACAAATGAATAAACAAGCGAATCTCCATCAGCATCAATTGCCCCCATATTGTATTGTACCGGCTGACCGATGCAATAAAAGTAAACAGGATCGTTGGTGAAAGCGGGAGAAGAATTTGAAGGTGCATTGAAATTGTTCAATCTTGCTTCCACATAGGTTCCCGGAACACCTGCACAGTTGTTGGGAGTATAGGATATGGTTGTTATAGCACAGTTACGGCAGCAAATGTTATAGCCAAAGATCCAATCTGTACAATGTCCCGGAAGTGTTATATCGGCAGTATATTCAAACTTCTGGATTCCGGGATTGCTTCCACTGTTGCAGTTAGTGACAGCAGTGTCACAAGGCCGTGTAATTTCTTGTCCTGTATTCGCAATTCGGTTCAACATTAAGTTAATTGTGTAACCGCAGGAAAGCGAATTACAGTTTACGGAAACAGAATTTGGAGCTGCAATGCCTGAACAATCACGGTAAAGAGTAAGGTGGAGTTCAAATGTATTTCCTGTAACCCAACGGTAGGTAATTGAAGCACCGCTGATATGGGTTGCAAGAGCCTTATCAGGAATGAGACAGAAATAAATAGCGAGAAAAGGAACGATAAGCCTGAAGCCATGCAAAAGCCCCGCCTTCCTGAAAAGGTGTGAAAAACGAAACAGATAAAAAATATCTTTTATCATTCTTTGCAAGCCGGCAATAAATCGATGTTTTACCGATACCGGTTCTTTCTATTAAGACGAAGGAAAGACGCTTTCGGTTAATCATATATCGCTTAACTATTACAGAAGTCTCTATCCCTTTACTTTAATTTAATGCATGTACGTTTATCTGAAACAAGTGAAGAAATTGATAATTCTTTGTTTTTCTTTTCCGGTGAAAAAAAATGTAAGAACCGAAGAGTTTTTTGTGAAAAACAACAAGAAAAATGTTTCAGACCTTACTTTTTTAAATCAATTTATATTAAGTAAATACAAAAAATATTATGCAATTGCGTTTAATTTTATTAAGTTCGTATTCAATTTACCTGTTGTAATAGAATACATTAGAGTTAGATTAAAATAAATACTTTCATAATCATTCAAAGTTTTTATTTTTGCACGAGATCAAAGAATATAAATTCAAAAATCATGTCAAGACCTAAAACAAAAAGTGCATTAGTAGATGGATTTGCTGAGCTTGTTAGTTCTTTAAGAAAGATGGAATCTCAACTCGCATTGCTTTTAAAAATGCAAAAAGGAAAAGCAAGAGGGCGTGGTCGTCCTTTGGGCTCGGTCACCAGTTTCAAACTGAGTGGTGTTCCTTTACGAGGACCAGGTCGGCCCCCCGGAGCCAAGAATAAACGTAAGCCCGGTCGTCCCCCTGGAATAGCAATTTCTTCCTATAACAAAGCAACAAATGGAAAGGGAAGAGGGAGACCAAAAGGAAGCAAGAATCTTCAATAAATATAATATGAAAACGTCCGAATGGGCGTTTTTTTTTGCCTTTGTATTCTCAAATTCTTCTATGGTGATATTACAATTCGTAAAACTTTCATCTATAAATTTAATTTTAAAAAAGTATTGTCAATTAAAGGTAAAAAAGGGCGTTATGCAATAGGTTAATATGCTGAATTCTATATTTATACATAATCCGATTGATAATTTGCTTATATTGCAATATTGAAGGGTTAATAATTTCTTACATGATTTTTACAATCGATTGGTATAAGCGCCTATTAATTTTAGCCGGGTTCCTCTTGTTATCTGTACAATTAGTAGGGGCAATTACTTGGGAAAAATTATACAGTAAAAAAAGCTCAGACTGCTTTAGGGATGTTCGTGAAGTTATATCCGGTGGATATATTCTTGCAGGTTATACGGCTGATTTTTCTCCAAACGATACGGATGGACTTGTTGTAAGAATGAATGTAAATGGAGATACGTTATGGACCTTTGTTTATAATGGACCCTTAAGCAGTGAAGATGTTTTCTATAAAGTTGTTCCATCCATTGATGGAGGTTTTATTTTATGTGGACATAGTCGTAGTTTTGGAAATATCGACGACGCATTGTTTTTGAAGCTTGATTCAAGTGGCATTCTGCAATGGGTGAAAAACTGGGGAGGCAGCGGAATAGACCGGGCACAGGACATTGTTGAACTTGCTGACGGAAAGCTAGTAGCTTGTGGCTATACAGCTTCTCCACCGGCGCAGTACTACGATGCTTTTATACTTAAAATGGATAAGAATGGAGGAATAATATGGAGTAAAATTCATGGGCAAAGTACTTACGAAGATGCTAATTCATTAAAAGTGCTTTCTGATGGTGGATTAATCTTGGGAGGTCAAAGTAACAATCAGTTTTATCTTTTACGTACCAATTCAATCGGTGATTCTATTTGGTCAAAAACATTTGGCTCTTTAGGAGTAGATAATATTGAATGTTTAAATTTTGCTCAGGGCGGACAGGGTTTTGTTTTAGCAGGAAGTTCAAACGGACCGGGAGTTGTCGGAGGTTATGACGCTTATCTAATAAGAACTGATACAAGTGGGACACCTTTATGGACGAAAACATTTGGAGATACTTTAAATGAAGACTTTCACAAAGTAGAATTGACTAGTGATGGTGGATATGTACTTTTTGGAACAGGTAGTCAGGGGATTTGGGCTAACCCCAATATGTGGATACTAAAAACTGATTCGGGA
>JAYURB010000316.1:0-7787 GCA_043756425.1 Bacteroidota bacterium | reverse complement strand
GCCAAATATTTTTCCTGCTTCCAATGTCAGATTTGTAAATCCAATGGGAGCTAAATTTGACCTTTTAAAAATGCGCAGAGCTACATGTTGAAATGAGTAATCAGTCTTTAGAAAATCTTTCTGAGCTACACTGTAACGGAGTTCCAGAATAGGGTAATTATTAAACATCGGAATCCTGAAATTTTTTCCCTGATAAAACTGTTCTTCCGGTGCATAACGGAGAGTCAGGTTCATTTGACTAGTTGAAACGGTGGGTATATTAAATTGGGCATCGTTGTAATTAACTTTGTTAAAATACAATGACCCTGCTGCTGTTTGATCAAGGTGTTGAAGGGAAACGTTAAATGAAAAATGATTTTGAAATTCAATATTGAATTCAAGGTTCATGATTTTGTTGTATAATAGTTTGTCGTTCTTTCCCCGTTTTATAGAAAGCAAAGCATTATCCTCCTGAACAAATTGCAGTTCTTGTCCGGGTATTTTTGTTTCATATTGATATGAAAGTATGAGATTTTGCTGGGGAAAATCTACTATGGATTTTTTTCCAAGCGCTTTTGTAATACCGCCAAAGTATTTCCATTGTTTATCTCCGGTTCCATAAACGGCATAGCCTTCGTAACGAATGCGTGGACTAAACTTTATTGTAGTGCGGCCACCAAAACGAAAGCGCGAACCTTCAACAGGATTATAACTGTAAAACGTACTAACCGGTCCTAATTCAAAAAGGCCAATATCTTCATATCCTGCAAAAAGCAATACAAGAATATTCATGGCCCGCTTAAATGCAGGAATGCGTTGAATACTATCTATCATAGTGTAAACGCCTTTTTCCGAACGGGTTAATTCGCTGTGTCTTTTATCGCCCCAATATTCATCGCTTTTAGTTGTGGCGCTATCGAGTGTTATAATTCTGAGGCCGGTGAAAAAACTATCAGGCATTGGCTGATCCAGCAGAAAGTTCTTATACGAAACAGCGCGCTGACCATAAACTCCTAATCCGTTTTTCCCAAGACCAAAATCGATAGAAATGTTATCCTTATTGATCATCCATTCTCCGGGTTTGACCTCTTCATAATCCTGTGTTAGTGTTAGTTCTTTTACAAAGTTTAAATTGATATCAGGACTTACGGTTAATTCGCTTTTTCGAATTGCATAAAGACTATCAAATGTAATATACAATTCACCCATGAAACTAAAGTCGGCTTTATTTCGCGGGTAGAAAGTCATGTGATAACATTTTTTTCCTTCGAGTAGAACGGTATCCTTAATGTAATATCTGTAAAAAAGCGGACCGTTATCAGCTATCGGACTTACGAATGAATTGGTAAGGATAGGAAAGGTATTGTCGTAAATGTTTACATCTTGGTAGAGGTATGCAAGGAAATTTCCAATACCATCGTTATTTACAAAATCCTGGAAATCGACGCTGCGTGTTCCTTTGATGACTTCTTTTTCATCTTTCGGTTTTTTCCTGTAATAGACATCGGAAAGAGTTTCTTTCAGATACATGGGCAGGATTACCTTTCCGGGCATTTGGTTTGAATCAAGATTGTCAAATATAAATTGAAAGGACTTGAGGTATTTTCTATTCTTAAATTTTTCAGAAATGTTCGATAAGGCAAACTGAACCTTTTCATATTTCTCAAACTGATAACCTGTAATCTGTTCTTTTCTGTTATCTTTTTTATGATCAATGACGCGTCTGATAAGATCTACTGCAGGATTATCTTTATTCTTATAGCGTTTCTTTTCTCCTTTAACTGTTACGGCTTTTAGTTCCCTTACTTCAGGATTTAATTTGAGACTTAGAATTTGGGATTGATTGAATTTAATTTCCCGTGTTTCAGTTTTATAACCTAGTAAACTGAAACGAAGACGACTTACAGAATCAGTAGTTTCAATAAAATATTGTCCGTTGAAATCTGTTGTTTTCCCAACTGCTGTACCCTCAAAAAAAACATTGACAAAGGGTAAAGCTTCACCGGTTTTAGCGTCTGTTATTGCACCACGAATGGTAGTCTGTGCTTGCACCGAAGATGCATAAAACAGAAAAAAAAGCATTATTGACAATGCTCTATAGATGTTTAAAGTTTTTAACTCATGCATAAAATACAAATCGCTTTGAAAAATAATAGGAATAAGTAAAGCCAACTACCAAAGCGACAATGGCTTTTGAAACAATATATGGAAAGTAAGTTAATTCTGTGAGAAAGTATGTGCCGGCAGTATTTAAAGCAATACTTCCTGCTGCAACAAGTAAGTAACGAAGTCCTTGCTCAACCGGGTGAGTTTCCATAGAACGAAATACCCAATACCGGTTAACGGAAAAAGCGGTTATGGCGCCAAAAGTTGCGCCTATAGCAACAGCAATGGAATAATTAAGGTGGAAGATTTCTTTCAGAATAATGGTAAAAAGAAAATCAATGCCGGTAGCAATAATTGCAGTAAGTTGAAAGCGCAGAAATTTTTTATTGTTATTCAAGACTTTCCGAAAAAGTATATTATTCGTTACCATATTTTGAAAAAAACTATTGATTGCAGAATAAGATTGCTGTATAATCCTGCCAGTAAATCATCTAACATTATGCCCCATCCTTTTTTGAAATGTTCCATTTTTCTGATTCCGAAAGGTTTTGCAATATCAAAGATTCTAAAGAGTACAAACCCCGCTATTGCATTTTTATAAGAGGGTTGTACAAACAATAACGTAAGCCATAAACCCGCGAATTCATCTATTACAATATGAGAAGGATCTTTTTCATTCTCTTTCAATATTCTTTCTGAACAGTAAACACCGCCGAATATTAGTATTGGCATTAGTGTTAATTGCCAGACAAAAGGGTTAGGAGATGTAAAACAAAGTACACACCATAGTATTGCCGAAAAAGCTGCTGCCCAAGTTCCCGGAGCTAAAGGTAAATAGCCAAGGCCCCCTGTTGTAGCAACAAACTCAGCAACCCTTTTGCCCATCAAGCCTCAATGTATTGCTGATAATAATCAAGACCAAGATGAGTAATCAGATCTTCCCCTTTCAAATGTCTTAATGTGTTTTCAAGTTTCATTAACTGTTTGAAAATATCGTGCTGTGGTGGAAGTCCAGGTGAAGTCTGTGGTGATTTAAAATAGAAAGATAACCATTCCTGAATGCCGCTCATTCCTGAACGTTGTGCAAGGTCAAGAAATAAAGCAAGGTCTAATACAATAGGAGCGGCAAGAATGGAATCGCGGCAAAGAAAGTTAATCTTGATTTGCATTTGATACCCCATCCATCCTGTAATATCAATATTGTCCCAGCTTTCTTTATTATCGCCATGAGGAGGATAATAATTAATACGCACTTTGTGGTAAAGATCACTGTATAATTCAGGATGTTTATCAGGTTCCAGAATATTTTCAAGAACGCTTAGCTTCGAAACTTCTTTAGTTTTGAAGTTATCCGGATCATCTAATACTTCACCATCGCGATTACCAAGTATGTTGGTTGAGAACCATCCGCGAATTCCAAGCATTCTGGCTTTTAATCCGGGCGCAACAATTGTTTTCATTAAGGTTTGTCCGGTCTTGAAATCTTTACCGGCAATGGGAACCTCCATTTTTTGAGCGAGTTCTTCTAGCGCTTGTATATCGCATGTCAGATTGGGAGCACCGTTTGCGAATGGAACACCGGACCGAAGAGCAGCATAGGCATAAATCATGGAAGGTGAAATAGCAGGATCGTTTTTCTCCAATCCTTTTTCAAAATTCTCAAGTGAACTGTGAACGGAACCAGGTTCAACATAAATCTCAGTAGAAGCACACCAGATCATGACAAGTCGATCGCAATTGTTTGTCTTTTTGAATTCAGCAATGTCATCAATCAAAGCCTGAGCTTGTTCTTTCTTGGAAGGGATATTTTTTACATAATCACCATTTAATCTTTTTACATATACAGGATTGAAAACTGCTTTCATTGGCTTAATGGCTGATAGCTCTTCTCTCAAGGGTGTCAGGTGCTTATAAGCATCAAGAACACCTGCTTTTAAAGCTGCTTCATATGCATTGTCAGGGAAAATATCCCAACCACCAAATACAAGGCTTTCCGGTTTAGCAAGTTCAATAAAATCTTTTACCAGCGGATTCCTGTTTTCTGTCCGCTTACCTAAACGAATGGTAGCTAATTGAGTATAAGATCCAATTGGCTTTTCTAGACCTTTTCGAACTGCAATTACACCGGCAATAAAAGTTGTTGAAACGGCTCCCATGCCTACAGTCAAAACACCTAATTTTCCTTTTGCAGGTTTTATAGTTACACTCATGATAAATGATTTAAGTTTTTAGAATAAAATTTTCTAATTTTTTAAGTATATTGTTTTGAAGACGAATGATACTTAATTTTATTTGAAAATTGATTATTTTCTCCCCTTTAAAAGAGAAGAATGTATTGCGAAGTTATCGTTTTAAGCCGAAAGCGGAAAAAACTTAACATTTTAGAGGTATTAATCAATTCTTATAAATTGATTCTAAGATAGTTATTTCAAAATGAGGCAATTGTATTTGTGAGCAAGTTTTTTTTAAAAGTGCGTTTTTTTGATTTTTCTGGTTTTTACTAATCAATTTTATAGGGAATTTCAGTGATAATTTTTAAAAGGTGAACAATTACTTTTTGTGGCAAATATCAATATACAAATCCAATTAATACACCGCCCGTTAGAATCAAAGGCAATCCTTTACCAAAAAATAAATGTGAGTAAGCATAGGTAAAATCACCAACAGATTTATTGTTAAAAGAATCCTTTACAGTTGAATTGACCTGATACGAATATCCAAAGCCTCCAAAGTAGTCAAGAACGAAAAAATTATTTATTACATCCTGTCTTCCGAAAACCATATTAAAAGCATAGTTAGTATATGTTATATAATGATGCTTTTCATCTCTCTTGAATTGTCCGAAAATTAGTTCCGGCTTAACATAATTTCCCTTTAATGGTTGAATATACTTTAGTCCACGCATATAGCTATTGGTAAGTTTAACAAATTTTACTCCACATTTTACAAAAAATCCTTCAGCGTGGTCAAGCGAAGTTGAAATATTAGTTCCGATTAATGATCCTTTTATCTCGAAATTTATTTTTGGGAGCAATTTCATTTCATAACCAAGTACGTAATGATTGAAGAGATAGGATAGAGCATCAACTTTTACTGCATGACTTTTTGATTTTATAAGCATATCGGCAGAAACTTCATAAGGGTTATATAAGATTGTTAATTTGGATCCATTTTCATAAATAATTTCTTTTACTTCATTTTTGTGAATCTGAATTATGGGGCCAACTTTCATGTGGAAATATCGGAATCTGATATTTTCTGTATTAATTTCAATAATCTTTGCACGGATAGAATCATTATTGCTTTTTACAATGATATCCTGCGAAAAAACTCTTCCCTGACCATAAATTAAAATGGCAGCAGTTAATAAAAAGTAAAGAGGATAATTTCTCATTATTGCAGGGTTTCATCAATAGAGAGATGAAACAGGGAAAATAAATATATCCGCAATATATAATTTTCAGTCCTTTGAAAAAGATAGATTTATGTAAAAAAAGAAAATAATATCCCCCCGAATCCTTGATCTCTTATTAAAAGGCTAGAATTAACTAATAAATTAACTAAAATCAATATACTTTTTTTTCTATGCCGATGTAATTTTCTCTAGAGGAAATTTAAGTTTTTCAGCATCATTGATGTTTTTTATTCCGGCTTTCTTTGCTTTTTGAATGACAGAAGCAACCATCTCTTTTGCCGCTTCGTTTCTTTCATCGAACAGCGGACTAATAATACTTGAATCTCTGTCTATACCCAAGGTTAGTTGGGTCAGGTCGTTTGAGCCAATGGAGAAGCCATCAAAGTATTTTGAAAATTGTTCGGCAAGAATGACATTGGACGGTATTTCAACCATCCTATAGATTTCCAAACCGTTTTCCCCTCTTTTCAGTCCAAATTCAAGAATAAATTTTTCTAAATTTTTTGATTCTTCATTCATATCATATTTTTTAAAATTATCCTGCAATCCATCCACCATCAACAGGCATAATGACTCCCGTTACAAATGATGCTGCATCGGAACAAAGCCATACAACAACTTCTGCTACTTCTTCAGGTTGTCCCATTCTTCCAACGGGTTCCATACTTTCGTAATTTTTTTCTATTGATTTTTCGTTACCGGTTAATCGATCAATCATAGGTGTTTTAATGACTCCCGGACAAACAGCATTGATTCGTATATTCAATTTAGCATTTTCCAAAGCAGCGGTTTTTGTTAAACCTGCAACAGCATGTTTACTTGCAACATAAGCAGGAAGTCCCGGAAAGCCAATGAGTCCTGCAACAGAAGCGCAATTGATTATAACACCCTTGCTTTGTTTTTGCATAATTGCAATTTGATGTTTCATGCACAACCAAATGCCTTTTAAATTTACACCAATAGTTTTATCCCAATTTTCTTCTGTGCATTCGTGGGTTTGTCCCATAATGCCCTCTATACCTGCATTGTTAAAAGCAAAATCTATTCGTCCAAACATTGAAATTGTTTGATCAATCATTGCTTTAACATCAGATGCTTTGGACACATCGCATTTGATAAAAAGAGCTTCACTTCCTTCAGCTTTAATTCCTTTAATGGTATCACCGTCTTTATCCTCCAGCCAGTCAACAACGACTACTTTTGCTCCTCTTTTAGCAAAGGCGATGGCTGTTGCACGTCCTATACCAAAACTACCACCGGTTACAAGCGCTACTTTGTTATTAAAGATTTTTTCCATAAATATTTATTATTGAGAATTATTAAGCATTCCATTCAAAGTTCAATATCTATTTTCAAATTTTACATGACGAAAGTCATCTTGTTTCGAGATATCAGTCACTTAAACGATACTTCAAACAGTAACGATTGGTGAAATTTTAGAAAAAATTTATTTTCCAATACTTTTCGATTAATTGGAGTTTGCAAAATCTTAAACTTGGAATGTTAATGTGCTTTTGGATTATTTTCAGGATATAAAACCTTATTACCTTAGTAACAAAACAGACTAACCCATAGACTACCTTATTACCTTATTTCCCATTTTATTCCTTTTTGATAATGCCTGATTAACTCATGATACTCTTCTTTAAATGTTTTTTTTCTTGTTGTGTTCGGATTGATTAAAATAAAATGAGTGCAAAGGTTGTTGTATTCAATTTCCATAATATTGACTTTTAATATGGCAATAAGGTAATAAGGTTTGTTTCTGGGGATATGATTTTTGTTACTAAGGTAATAAGGTTTTCAATCGCCATAGATGTAAGGCGCAATTCGTCGCCAATAATAAACTACTTTAAAAAAAAGTTTGTTAAGATTAATATTAATATTTCAAACAATATTTACATATATTAACTATTTTTAATACTTGAAAAAATTCACAAAAACCTACCGTTAAGATTATAAGTACTAAATCCCATGCTAAAAATCTATTTTAAATCTACCTGCAGCACATGTCGTACGGCACTTGCGTTGATAAAAAATAATTCAGATGAAGAGTACGAACTGGTTGAATATACAGTTGACATACCATCTGAAAAGGAAATAAAAGAAGTATTGAAAATGCTTGGTATGAAAGCCGAGCAGTTGGTTCGTAAGAAAGAAAAACTTTTCAAAGAGAAATACGAAGGGAAGAAAATTTCCAATGCTGAATGGATTAAGATTTTGCATAAAAATCCTATACTTATTGAAAGGCCTATTGTGGTGAAGGATGGGAAAGCGGTTATTGGGA
>JAYURB010000315.1:0-7791 GCA_043756425.1 Bacteroidota bacterium | reverse complement strand
TTAATTATGGCTTGTACTGCAACAGGTGAGCTTGGACAATTACTTCCTGCAACAACATAATAAGTGGTTGTAGCATTTAGAAATGGTGTTAAGAATGTATTTCCGCTTCCCATGATTGTTCCATTTAATGGAGCATTGTACCAATATACCTGACTGACGGATGAAGCAGATAATGTTAAACTTCCCGGGCCGCAATGGCTAGTATTGGAAACAACGGGTAGAGGAGTAAGAGGATTTATGATAGCTTCTACTGCCACTCTGTTTGAACATGTGTCAGCCTGCATATAATAAGTGGTAGTATTAGTTAAATTTGGAATGGTAAACGTATTACCGCTATGCAGCAGTAACCCGCCGGCTGGGGCATTGAACCATTGAACAGGAGAAGTTGAATTAGCAGTTAAAGAAATACTTCCACTGCCGCAACGGGACTGATTGAAAGACGCAGCGGAATTGCCTCCAATGACTGCATTAACAGGAACAAAATTACTGGCGCAATTCTGACTTGGAATAAAAATGTACCAGTTATAAAAATAGTAATATACGCCGGCTATAGTGGAATTGGCCCCGTAAATCTCAACGGTCTGAGAAATTTTATAAGGATAAACAGCGCCATCATTATTTTTGTATAGATTTAAACTGGAACCTGATAGACCAAGCTGCAGATCATTTTGAACAGGAATATCAAAATTCAGATATACGCGTATTCCACCGGGAGCAGTTGGAAGGTTGACTGTTTTATATTGTAAAACTGTTCCCAGTGAATCTCTTAATTCAATGGTACGTAATCCAGGAGTTGTAGGATATACAACTACAGATACAAGTTTAAAAGGAGTTCGCGAATCAAATTTAAGGTAGCCTGTATTTGAAGTGCCACCGGTTCCAATAAAATTATTGAGTGGTCCGACAGTTAGACCTTTGCCTTTGACTGATTGAACATGATAAGTCGTTGAAGACGCAAGAGTAGGAGTTGTGTATGAATTACCCGTTGAAACAAGGTTACCATTTAAAGGAGCATCATACCAAAACATTGAATCCGCCGGAGCTGCAGGAGTTGATGAAAGTAAAATAGATCCAGCTGCACAACTTATTCCGGAAGTTGTTATTGGGTCTCCTGTTGGAGCAATTACATTTACAATTTTAACTATGGTATCATTAGAATAAGAAATGTCGGCATTTCTATGCTCAATATATGCCTTGATGGTATAGGTCCCATTCAAATTGAAATCATATGTTTGAGAAAAAGTAAGAAATTTTGAAAAGCTTGGAGCAATGCTGCCTACGAATGTGTCAACGAAAGATGTAATTGAAGTTCCGTTATCAATCGACAAATACACAGAAATGTCCTGTTCATTCGTTTGTCCGTAATTCGTTAATTGAACTTCAAGACTTACGCCATTACTTCTGCAAAGGTCTGAAAGAGGGGCAACGATTTTATCAATACCAACATCTTTAGCTACGCTTCCATTAGGCCCGAGTTTTACAAGAGCAAAATTTTCGAAGTCATAACTGTTTCTGAAAAAGCCGAATTCACCATAACCACCATCTGAAGTTTGAATGCACCGGTAAGCATGATCATGATAAGGACTTCCATAGGTAGTATCCTGCCAAACCATATTTCCCATTCCATCAGTTTTGATTAGATAAAAATTAGGATTCGTCAAGCCAAAACTTCTGGTAATTCCACCCAGGATGAATCCTCCGTCAGTGGTATTTTCAACAGTTTTGCCTCCGTCTTTTTTTGAACCGCCAAATACCTGATCCCATAAATAGTTGCCCAATGAATCTGTTTTTAAAAGCCAGACATCAGCATCTCCAAAACCGTTTACAAGTGTATCGGCATCGCCGACTAATATAAATCCTCCATCAGGAGTTTTCTGAACATAATGAACTTCTTGTGTATAGGGCCTGGAAAAATTTTGCTGCCATTGAACGATGCCGTTAGCATCTGTTTTTACGAGGTAAAAGTCACCGTCGTAAGCTCCGTAACTGTAACTTTGTCCGGCAAGTATATAACCACCATCACTGGTTTGTTGAATCGAATTTCCGATTTCATAAGAACCGCCGCCGATAGTTCTCTCCCACTGAATAACACCAGAAGCGTTAAATTTTACAAGATAAATATCATAACCTCCGTGGGTACCAGTTGTATTTACTCCTACAGCGGTATATCCACTGTCTGTAGTTGGTATAATAGCTTCAAACCACTGTGTTCCCGCATCACCAATTACTTTTTCCCAAACAGTATCGCCGGTATTGTTGGTCTTAATAAGATAAGCATCGTCGCTTCCATTCCTTGTTGTTAAACCGCAAATGATAAAACCTCCCGGAATCGGTTTAACCATGTTTGCAAATTCAAATGAAGGTCCTCCATAACTTTTACTCCACAATGGATTTCCATAAGCATCTGTGCGAACTAGCCAGACGTCTGATGATTGTGCTGTGCTGTAAGTAGTAGTTGAGCCGGTAAGTATAAAGCCACTATCCGGTAATTGTTCCATCCAGCGTCCATCTTCATCGTAAACTCCTCCGTATTCACGGCTAAAAGCTATTTGCCCCCGGACATTCAATCCTGAGAGTATAAACAATAATGAAAACAACACTAACTTTTTCATCTAAATGATGCAGATTAAGTGATACAAAAATAACCCATAACTTAGTCTATACACTATTATTATGTAAGACTGAAAATTCTTTGGGCGAATAACAATTCTTTACCGCCTAAAATAATTCATTCCCCACTTTAATTGTTTTGTTCGTTAAGAAATCAATGTAAAGTACTAGAAAAGAACTGGTTTTTATGTGATTTTATTGTCATTTCTGCTTCTAACACTCCTAATCTTCCAATTTTAAAAACACTTTGCTTTTTTAATTATAGACATTATCGCAATACATTGATAATCAATACAGAACAATTTGTGTAAATGAAAATGCTGCATTGAAAAATCAATTCAATGCAGCATTTAATAAATTAAAATACAGTTAAAACTAATGAACTTCTGTCTTTTTATACTCTTCTCCAAGTTTCCTTTGAATATCATTTGGTACGGGTGAATACTCAAAGAAGCGTCCTGTATAGCTTCCTCTACCCTGTGTAATGGAACGAAGAGAAGTAGAATATTTATCAAGTTCGGAAAGAGGTGTCTTTGCTTTTATCACCTGATACTGTCCGTTAGAATCCATTCCAACTATTACAGAACGGCGGGTTTGAAGATCTGTTACTACATCACCCATGAGTTCTTCCGGTACGCGGATTTCTACCTCATAGATTGGTTCGAGTATTTTTGGGTCAGCCAAATGGAAAGCTTCTTTAAAAGCCATCATTCCCGCAATCTTGAAAGAGATGTCGTTTGAATCTACGGGATGCATTTTCCCGTCGTAAACAATAACACGTACATCGCGCACATAACTTCCCGTAAGCGGGCCTTCATGCATTTTCTCCATAATGCCTTTTTGTATGGAGGGAATAAAGCGCTGATCGATAACACCACCAACGATGCAATTATAAAAAACAAGTTTACCGCCCCACGGTAATTCAAGTTGTTCTTTTTCACGAATGCTGTGTCCTTCAGGTTCAGGCATTCCTTCGTGATACGGTTCAATTTTCAGATACACTTCTCCAAATTGTCCTGCACCACCGCTTTGTTTTTTATGACGGTAAGAGGCCATAGAAGGTTTTTGAATTGTTTCTCTATAAGGAATGCGCGGTTTAATATATTCAACTTCGAGATGATATATTTTCTCTATTCGCCATTTGATCACCGTCAGATGGAGTTCTCCCTGACCGGATAAAATAATTTGTTTCAACTCTCTGGAATATTCTATAGTAAGCGTTGGATCTTCCTGATGGATTTCACTTAAAACGGAACCAAGTTTTTCATCGTCTGTTTTATTTTTAGCGATGATGGCAACACGAATTCTGGATTCGGGAAAATGAATGGGATCGAATTCTATCGATTTGCCATTGGCACAAAGCGTTTGATTGGTAAGTGAATCCTTTAACTTAAGTGTTGCTCCAATATCGCCGGCAATAAGTTTAGTAACCTGATTCCTGTTTTTCCCATCCATGATAAACAACTGGTTGAGTCTTTCTGCCTGACCCGTTGTTGAATTGAAAAGATCAATTCCTGCAGTTATTTCACCCGACAGCACTTTGAAAAAGGATAGTTTCCCGAGGTGAGGCTCAATCAATGTTTTAAAAATGAAAACTGCAGGAGGCCCTTTGGGATCGCAAGGAAGCTCTTTTCCGTCGACGAGTTTTTCCGGAAATAATTCTGTCGCTGAAGGAACAACATTATCAATAAAGCTCATCAGTCGGCCGCTGCCCATATTCTTTTTGGCAGATAAGCAAAATACAGGGTAGACATCGTGATGAAGCATACCCATTTTAAGTCCCTGCCGTAATTCATTTTCATCGAGCGATCCTTTTTCAAAAAACAATTCCATAAGTTTTTCATCGTTCTCTGCTGCTTTCTCTACAAGTTCATTGTGGAGTTTATCGGCTCTTTCTTTTTCTTCGGGAGGAATGGGAAGTTTTTGCGGTTTTCCACCCTGAGTGGAAAATTTGTACATAACCATGTTCAGCAAATCGATAATGGAATCGAAAGCCTCACCCTGCTGCACGGGATATTGCATAACGGTAATCGCTTTTCCAAAGCGGCGTTTGGCAGATTCAACAGTAGCTTCGAAATCGGATTTGCCATGATCAATGTGGTTAACAGCAAAAAGTATTGGCTTTTGAAATTTCTCTACATAATTCCAGATGAGTTCCGTTCCAACTTCAACACCGTTTTCTGAATTAAGCAGCATGACGGCCGTGTCGGCAACACGTAGAGAAGAGATTACTTCTCCTATGAAATCATCGAGACCCGGAGTGTCAATGATATTGATTTTATAATCTTTCCATTCTGTGTGCATGGATGTAGCATATACGGAGCTTCCGCGTTCGTGTTCAATATCGTGAAAATCGGAGACGGTGTTTTTTTCTTCAACCGTGCCTCGTCTGTTAATCAGACCGGCTTCAAAGAGCATGGCTTCTGCCAGTGTGGTTTTCCCTGATTTCGGGGCGCCTACTAGAACAATATTTTTAATGTGTTTATCATCGTATACTTTCATAATATTTATTTTTTTATTATCGTACAATAAATTTAAGCGATTTTAACAATCAATTCCAAATACTTTTTAAGTTATTTTTTTCATCGGCTAGAGGAATCACAATTCAAAGACTTGTCAAATAGGCCGTTTAATCATACTTTTGATGTTCGGGAAAGTGATGAAAAATGTCAAAAAAAAAGAAAAAGTACTCGTCCTTTAATGCAGCAAAGAACCTGCAGCGTAAGCTGGCTCTGAAGGAAGGTTATTATGACGGCCGTTTCAGGGAAAAGATAGTTAAAGACAAAAAGAAGGAAGAAAACAGGAGGAAAGCCCGCGGAAAGGTCAATTTAAAGGAAATTGACTGAACAATAGGGCACCGGTCAGGGATTACTTGCATCACTTTAATCCAGTTGTTTCATTCAATGAAAAGCAAAGCATTATCCTCCAAAGAGGTCAGCTATACAACAATCATTTTAAAATTCGGGAAGATGGGAGAAAAAACGGGCTGGACGTATATAGAGGTTCCCGCTGATGTTGCAGGCACATTGTATCCCGGTATGAAAAAGTCTTTCAGAATAAAGGGCAAACTGGATGAATATAAATTTTCCGGATTGGCACTCATACCTATTGGCGAAGGCAATTTTATTCTTCCTATCAATGCAGGTATTCGCAAAGCCATTGGTAAAAGAGAAGGCGCCATGGTTAAGGCATCATTAAAAGCAGACCCAAAGAAACCATCGCTAAGTGCCGATCTGCTGGAATGTCTGGAAGACGAGCAAGAAGCGCTCGCTAACTTCAGAGCACTTTCTTTTTCACATCAGAATTATTTTTCCAAATGGATAGAAAGTGCAAAAACACCGGCAACAAAAGCAGAAAGAATAGCGCGAACACTAAATGCAATGATTAGAAAAATGAATTACGCTGAGATGTTGAGAGAAAAGAAAAAAAATTATTGAAAACCTATTTCCCAATGGCTTTATTTGAAAAACACCTCATTCTTAAACAATCACAAATCCCCGGCGCAGGAAAAGGTTTGTTCACGCGCATTGACATTTCCAAAGGACAGTTAATTGTCGAATACAAAGGCAAACTGGTGCTGTGGAAGGACGTAAAACATGAAGATGGCTACAATGCTTATTTATTTAAACTTAACAGGCAATATGCCATTGATGGAAAAAATTATTTAAAATCCTTTGGTCGATATGCCAATGATGCTAGAGGTTTTAGTAAAATCACCGGCCTCAGAAATAATTCAGAATACGTTGTCAAAAAAAACAAATGTTATCTATCAGCAATCCGCAAAATTCACAAAGGAGAAGAAATACTGATACCTTATGGGAAGGCGTATTGGGATTTGATGAAGAAGATTAGTACTTAGTACAATTTATTTACTACATTTACTATTCAAACCTAAAAACAAAACCACATGATCATTGTTAGAGATGTTTTCAGTTTAAAGTTCGGCAAAGCAAAAGATGTTAAGTCAGTCATGCAGGAATCCAAAAAAATGATGAGCGAATCGCAGCTTAAAAATTCCAGAGTGCTCTTTGATTTAGTAGGGCCGTCGTATACGATGGTTCTGGAGAATACGCATCAAAACCTCGCAGAGTATGAAAAGGATATGGCAGCAATGTTTAGCAAACCGGAATGGGGGGCCTGGTATCAGAAGCTAGTGCCTCTGGTTGAAAAATCTTACAGGGAGATTTTTACTGTAATGGAATAAAGTTTTTTTGCGCGCCTAAATCATTTATAAAACCCGCAAATAATTCCACCCATTAAAGCAAAAGAGACGATCCAATATCCCGTATGGATTAGAACATATTTAAACGATTTTCTTTCGAACAATGCATTTATTCCAAACAAAGGCATAGTAAGAAATATGCCAAGTAATGTTCCGTGAAATGCACCGTGTTTGAAGGTCCTGAAGTTATTGCCGTATTTATCCATGAAGTTTTTGAAATATGCTCCAACTTCTGTTGTCGGATCATTAACCCCCGGATCATTTGCAAAAATGGAATAAACATGAAACTGATGAATAACAACTCCCAATAGGGCCATGGATAATAATAAACTATAAAAATAGGTCAAACCAAAGATAAGGGCCATGTTGCTCCCTTTCATTTGTTCTTCCGTCATACCACTGACTTTCATCCAGGCTGTGCCGAATACTTTTGGGTTGTACCAGATAAAACCAACAATCAAAGGTATGATTGCTGCTAATAGGATAATTGGCCAATCTATGCTCATAGGATTTAATTTTGACCCAATGTTAATACATTTTTCTATTCTTTTTTATTACCCTTTTAAAATTTATTAACCGAATTTGTTAATGTAAATGTGATTTTTTGAATTTAGCAGGAAACATTTTTTATCTTTGAATTATAAAACCTAAAAAATGAAAAAAACAATACTTTTTTTTGCTTTAATATTAGTCACAGGATTTACAAAAGCACAAAACGATAATGCTTTGTATTTTGATAACATCAATGACTTTGTGGTCGTAAAAGGTGCATCGTCACTAATTTCCAATTCAACACCAATTTCCATTTCCTGCTGGGTTTATCCTGAAAATGCAGCACCTGTTTTTCCTGATTTCGATGGGTTTTGCGGATTCAGGAATGACAACGATGCCGATTTTTACTTAACGCAGGTTTCTGCCTCACGGGTTGAAGCCCGGTTTCGTAACGATGCAGGCCTTGC
>JAYURB010000314.1:0-7825 GCA_043756425.1 Bacteroidota bacterium | reverse complement strand
GCAGGTGCTTCCGTAAGCAGAAAATTTTTTATCTATAAGTAAGTATATAAAATAGAATAACCCGGATACTAGATATCTTTATGAGAGCAATTGGTACTATTAAATCTTTTTTAACAGGCAGTTTAGCCATTCTTTTTCTTTGTTTGCATAGCTGTAAAAAAGAGGAAAAGGATTCAATTGCAATTGAAACCGGTACCGTTGCCGATATTGAAAATAATATTTATCGCACGGTTAAAATCGGAAATCAATGGTGGATGGCAGAAAACCTCAAAGTAAAAACTTTCAGCAATGGGTTGCCTATTGCAATGAATCAGACATTAGAAAGTTGGGTAGATACTATGCCTTCTTATTGTATTTTTGATAATAAAGCAGAAGCGCCGGGATTATTGTATAACTGGTATGCAGTTGGCAGCGTTAATAACATTGCTCCTGCCGGTTGGCATGTACCAAGTGATAAGGAATGGCAGGAACTGGAAAAATATTTAGGAATGAGTGAAGGGGATGTTCTTAAAAAGGGATGGAGAGGAAATGTAGAAGGTGATAAATTAAAAAAAGAAGGAACAATTGGTTGGACAATATTTTCAGGAGTTTGGTCAACCAATGAAAGTGGTTTCAGTGCTCTGGCCGGTGGATGCCGTCTTTTCAATGGAAAATGGGGCGAGCCCGGCCTTTTTGCAACAGGCTTCTGGTGGACGAAATCTGAAATTTCAGACACAAGTCAGGCATTGTGCCGTTATCTGGATTATAAGAATTCAAATATTTACAGATCTAATTGCGATAAGAACTATGGCTTTAGTATTCGATGTGTAAAGGATTAGAATAGCAAACCAATATCAATAGTAGATGTGAATGTTTTTTGCCAAAGGAAACCTAAGAAAGAATTTTCGGATTTTTAAAATTTTATGGAATAATTTCTTCGTTCATTTCCCCTTTTTTTTATAAATCAATTCTCTCCCATTTCGGATCAACACAACTTACTGTTTACATTCCGTTCACTTTATGTTAAAACAGGTAATATTCCAATAACTATTATGTAATGATATAGTAAGTTTAATTTTCAATTGGGTAAATATTCCTTTGTGATATTTGCGACATCTAAAAAGAAACGAATCATAAAATATAAAAACTATAAAACATGAAAATGAAAAAAACAATTACTCGATTAATTCTTACAGTTGTTATGGGTTACTCATCCATTTCATCTGTTGTTGGTCAAACAGATTTAGGCGCTGCTTGCGGATGCCCGAGTGTGGCAACAAGACCAACTGTTCTTATGTCTACTCTGGCCGTAAATGGTGGAGCTACGGATGGTGATCTTCTTGCAAATACTATTTTAACTTGCGACAAGACATATATTCTTGATAAAAAGATTTATGTTCCTGATGGAAAAGTATTAACTATTAATCCCGGTACAGTTGTCAAAGGCAGATTTACTGCTGTAGCAGCTAACGTTTCCGCACTAGTGGTTCAAAGAGGTGGTAAAATTTATGCTAGTGGTACTCCTGATTGTCAAATCGTTTTCACAGCCGAGGCAGACAATTTAGATGGAACCTATCCAATTGCCAATAAGGGCCAATGGGGTGGCGTATTAATCGCCGGTAAAGCAACCAATAATTTAACCCTTGCTGCAAACGGACCTTTTCAGGCAGGTGTTGGTGATGGAAAATTATGTGTTGCAAATGGCTTAGGAACTTTCGAAGGTTTTGCTTCTTCAAATAGCAGAGATCAATTTGGTGTTGATCTGAATACCGGTTCTTTTGATGATAATGACAATTCAGGGATCTTAAAATATGTTTCTATCAGATACTCCGGTGCACTACTGGTAGTAGGTTCAGAGATCAATGGTCTTACGCTTGGTTCTGTTGGAAGAGGAACTACAATTGATCATATTGAAATTGTATCCTGCGCTGATGACGGTATTGAATTTTTTGGTGGTACGGTTAACGTAAAATACTATGCATCGTTATTCGGTAATGATGATATGTTTGATTGGGATGATGGATATAGCGGGAAAGTGCAATTTGTTTTTGGCATTAAAACAGACAATACAACTGCCAGTTTAGAAGCAGATAATGGCTTTGAAATGGATGCTGATGATCAGAAATCAAATTTATTGCCTCGTTCTCATCCAATTATTTACAATGTAACTATGATCGGTAACACCAAGGCAACGTTGAATAGTGATAACAGCGGACTTGCAGCAATTGAAGCAAAGGAACTTACAGAAGGAGAAATTTACAATTCTGTGTTTGCAAATTGGAGATATGGTCTTAACCTGATTAAAACGTTGGGTACCCGCACCGGAACCAGCGAGGCTTATCATAACTGGTCTAATAGCACCGGTAATGGCAGCAATAGTTTAAAAATTAAATGTAACACTTTTGTTAATGTAACGAATGGTCTTGCTCTCGATAAAAATGCAACAGGTGGTTTTGGTAGCCCGGCCGATGTAACTCAGTTTACTGTTACTGACAAGAATGATGTTTTTTCTTCTGTTCCGGGCTTTGATTATACTTTTTTGGTAAACAATACGACGAACTTAGTTTCTGATCAATACGATGCCATTCCTAATCCGGCATTGTCAACTGCCGGATGCCCAACAGCTCCTGTTGATGGATTTTATACTCCGGCAGCATACAGAGGCGCTTTTGATCCGAACGGTAAAAGTTGGTTATCGGATTGGGCTTATGCTGCACTATTAGCTATAACCCCGGGACTTACACCTTGCCCAACAGATATAAATGGTGATGGTGTAACAAACCAAATTGACTTCCTTCAATTGTTGGGTCAGTACAATCAAAATTGTCAGTAATAACTTCAGTACTTGTAAAAATAATTTTTTAATAATAACTCATAAAGATAGAAATGAAAAAAGTAGTCATTGCAGTACTTCTTAATATGCTGGGCCTTTTTGCAAATGGTCAAAATGGTCTGGAGAATATCATCATAGAGAAATACTACATTTCGAATGCAGCTGATTTAAATGGTAGTGTTGGAGCTCTTCCTGTGGGCTCTGTTACTTACAGAATATATGCTGATATGTTGCCTGGATATAAATTCCAGGCAGCGTACGGCGTACCGACTCATACATTATTGTTTACAACAAGTACTGCTTTCTTTAATAACGAAGACAGAGGAGCTACCACACCGGCATATACCAAAACCCAGGCAAGGGGCAATAGTATAATGCTTGACTCATGGCTTTCTGTTGGTGCTGCATGTTCAGGAAGTTTTGGTATATTGAAATCTGAAGATAATGTTGCTTCAGGCGGAGCAACTGTTATTAATAATACAGTGCCGCCCATTTTGCAAAATAACGATCCACTGGCAGGAATTCCTTTAACAACTCATGATGGAATTTATACATCGGGAACGCCTGAGGCGGTTACGTTTGTGGGACTTAATCAACCGGACCTCGATGTTTTCGATGCAACTAGTAATGTTAATGATACATTTATTACTACTAACGGATCCTGGGCATCGTTGAATGGTTCAACCGGCCCAATTCCCGCAACAAATAAAGTATTGATTGCACAAATTACAACGGATGGCACTTTTCATTATGAACTAAATATTCAAATTGGAACACCAACAGGTGGAGTTCAGAATTATGTTGCTTCAAATCCTGTTGGAAGTGAAATTTCAATAGCAAGTTTAACTGGTACCCTGGGTGGCAGTAATATAAATCCAACAGTCAGTATTTCTTCTCCATCCAATGGAGCAAGTTTCCTTACCGGAAGCACTGTTGCAATATCTGCTACTGCAGTAGATGCCGACGGAACAGTTTCCTCTGTTGAATTTTTTGTAGATGCAATTTCGATTGGTGTTGACAATTCTTCACCTTACTCTGTTAATTATACTGCAGTTTCGGGTTCACATATTCTTACGGCTAAAGCTACTGATAATAGCAATGGCCAGACTACCTCAGGTACTGTAACAATAAATGTTAACAGTAATCCTCCTCCGAATGTAAATATTACATCGCCTGCTAATGGTTCATCATTCCTGACAGGTATTAGCATTCCAATTAATGCAAATGCTACCGATGACGGTACAATAGCATCTGTTGAATTTTTTGTTGATGCAGTTTCGATTGGAATCGATAATGCATCCCCTTATACTGTGAACTATACTGTTACTTCCGGTTCGCATACGCTTACAGCTTTAGCAACCGATAATCTCGGTGCAACAACAACTTCATCAGTGATAAACATTACAGCAGGGAGTAACATTCCTCCAACGGTAAGTATAACAGCACCTCTTAATGGTGACTTATTTACTTTTCCTGCCGTTGTAAATATTCAGGCCGATGCAATTGATCCTGATGGAACTATTGCTCTGGTTGAATTTTATATTAATGGAGTGCTGGTTGGTAGTGATGCAACTTTTCCTTATTCTTTCAATTGGACAAGTGTAATTGGTTCAGCAACTATTACTGCCAAAGCTAAGGACAATAATAATGCATTTACTACTTCGTCCGGAGTTCTGATTTCAATCGCAGATCCGAACATCCCATATAAAATACTTACTTCAAAAGAAATTTGTGTTTCTTCAAACTTCTGTGTTCCAATAACTGCAATTGATACCGTTCAAAATGTAATTGGATATGATATTGTAATGAATTATAATAATACGAAAGTTCAACCTACGGGAGTTATTACTGTAAATAATGCATTAATTAATCCGGCATATGTCGATGTACTTGACACCATTGATAATACCAATGGTAAAATTAAAATATTCTTGTTTTTTAATTCTTCTGCTCCGGCCAATACGTTCTTTACAGGATTAGGCGATTTATTATGTGTGCAATTTGCCAAAACAGCCAATTTCGGTCCTGTCGACTCAGCTACATTTAGTATTTCATCTTTGAAAGAAAGTTATTTCCCCGGTGTTGGCTTGAAAAATGTCGACCCCGGAAAATACATAACCTATAAGGATACAGCTTTTAGCGCCACACTTAAATTTTGGTCTAACAACAGTCCTTTAGGATATAATTCCGGAAATCCTTCTCAGTTTAAGATTACCAATATTTTTGGAAACAATTCATCGTGTACGAATAAATCCGCAAGTGCCGTACAACCTGATATAAATGGTTTGTTTAATTATAGCACTACCAACGGTCCGAATGTAAGTATCGAACGTGATATTCAGGGAAACACCAGTGTGCAGCCTGTAATTAATGGTTTCGATGCTCTCTTGGTAAGAAAACTTCTAATACAAGATCCATCTTTTGTTCCATCGGTTTATCAAATAATTGCCGCAGATGTGAATGGAGATGGAGTTATTAGCTCCGGTGATATTTCGCAAATTAATCAAAGGGCTGTACTTATGATACCTGAATTTAAACAAGCCTGGAATTATAATCCTCAGGGCGTATCTAACGGACAACTTTCAAAAGACTGGTTGTTTATTGATACTGTCAGCGTTGCAACAAGTGCTGCCTATCAAATTTCTTCAACATTTCCTGCAGATAATGGCACAGGTTTTTCAAGTACGCGAGTCCCTGTTGTCCCTTTTTGCCTGGCAGTTCCCGGAAGCAATTTTGCTACCTGTCCTGTAATAACTTCGATGACATACAAAGGAATTCTAATTGGTGATATTAATGGTAATTTCTCAACAGTTGGTTCCGGCGGTTTGTTTAAGACAAATAACCCCGGTAAAATTTCTTTTGATTTATCAAATGCTGTTCTTTCAAATGGTTTTTTGGATGTTCCTGTAGAAATCACTTCTGCGAACACAATTAATGCACTTGACTTTTCATTAATGTTTAACGAAGACATTCTTCAATTCGAATCAATAAAAGGTCTTGCTGTAAACATTTATGGTACGTCAAATTATAATGAAATGGATCACACATTACGATTTACTTCATACAGTTTACAGAACATTGAAAAAAGTACTTCTATCCTTTATATTCGATTTAAGTTCCAGGGAACATCCATTTCGGGAAATGAATTAACCTCTTTATCCGGTTATTTAAACGGTGATGAGTCAGAGGTTGAATTGAAAAAATCCGCACCAAGTGCTAACTTAAATGATTCCTGGATCAAAGTATATCCAAATCCTGCCCACCGGGTAATGAACATTGAGATCTCAGAAAATGCTAAAATCCAAATCTATGATCCTCAGGGAAGATTAGTAATAGAAATGAATGCAAATGCATTGGAAGTTCAGGAAATTAATACAGAGAATTTACTAAATGGACTATATATTTTAAAGGCAATCAACAACAAATCTTCATTGGTAAAGAGTATAATAGTAAGTAATTGATTGTTTTTTTTTTAAAGAAGGGTCCTAATGGTTGGGGCCCTTTTTTTTATTAGAATAGGCAAAGAACTAATATATCAGAAAATTCGAAACGAAAGTTATTGTGCCATACTTTAAAGTTAATTATTTAATAACTACTATTCAATGAAAAAATTAATACTTCCCATTCTTATATTCTATTCTTTTTGTAATGCTCTTTTGGGAACCACCCCCTATTTGTCGAAAAAGAAAGGGACAATTAATCATAATTTAAGTTTAAGCGGCAGGGTTAGTCAATCTTCCTCAATTGATCAATTGGATTCTGTAATTTTCGATCTTTCGCAGGCAGTATTTACATCCAATACAGTTGAAATACCTGTTTCAATAATATCCAATGACACAATTTTAGCTTTAGACTTTTCTTTTCAATACAATCATAATAATCTTTTGTACGATTCAATTATTGATCTGACTAGCTATATGATTTCCTCTTCCTTTTATAATACTGTAGATTCAACTGTACGATTTACTTCTTACGGCACCCAGAGTTATGGCATAGGAACCTCTCTTGTTTCAATAAGGTTTAATTTATTAAATGGCGTGGTTGGGGTAAATGAGTTATTTTCATTGACAGCATATTTAAATGGAGATCCTTGCAGTATTAAATTGAAAGGAAGTCTGCCGGCAAACGTAAAAGAAAAGGAGAACATTAATTATCAAATCGACTTGTATCCTTCTCCGGCATCCGGCAGTATTCATTTTAAATCTCCTCTTGATGGAATCATTTCAATAGTAGATTTAAACGGGCGGGTTGTTCTCAATTCTTTAAATGTTTTTAAAGATCAGGAATCCCTGATTGATATCCGAAGCCTTACAAGTGGCAGCTATTGGGTATTATTTTCTAATGAAGGGCATCTAAGCGCCAAAAAACTTGTGGTGTTTCACTAAAAGTTATTTGCAATAAATAAAAATATTAATCAAAAGAATATCCGAACCAGGAAATCAGAAAAGGCAAATTTTAACTTACGCAATCCAACAAGCTTTTTATATTTATTATTGATTGCCTCCTGGGTAACCAGATTAAAATTACAGGCATCTTCCCATACTCCTTTGTTGTATTGAACTACCTTTAAATAGTACTTTGAGGTATTGTTGCGAAGCCTCTTTGCTGTTTTTATCTTCTTCAGGAATTTCATGATACAAATGTAATGGCACATTTTGCATTTAATGTGAAGAGAAGGATAATTTTCTGTTAAGGCAGGGGTCCTGTAAACCTAGGTTTGACAGGGGTTTCCTGAGGTGTGGTGCTTTGAAGGCTGAACGGTCAAACATCAAGCCGGTTCCTGCTTTACCGGATTTGTCGGAAGGGATTGGTAAAGTGGAAGTCAGGATAGTCGGGGAAGATTCGTCTTTTTTTCAAGGCGGGAGTAAAAAGAGCAAATGGAATGGCAAAATAGGAGAGTGTTATGAAAGGAATGGTGGGGCAATTTTTTAATGATTAGGGGGGAGTGTGAGTGTGAGTGTGAGTGTGAGTGTGAGTGTGAGTGTGAGTGTGAGTGTGAGTGTGAGTGTGAGT
>JAYURB010000313.1:0-7826 GCA_043756425.1 Bacteroidota bacterium | reverse complement strand
CTTAAAAAAGGCAGCACATGTATTTAATGAGGAAAATAATACAATCAAAAATTCGCTGCTTCAGGACATTTCGAAACTTAAACTTCCGGAAAACAAATCACTGCTCACGTATTATGATATCCTTTTATTTCTTTGCGCACATCCGGTAAATAAAAGCACAGCTTCTCTTGTTGAGAAGGAATTAAAAAGGATTTCAACTCTCCTCGCAAATTCCATTAAACTTCAGTCGCAGTTTATTAATACCGGACTTCCCTACGTAAAAACGATTACCGGATATTCCCATGATCTTTTGCGCTGGCTAATTGAACAAAATTACTGTACGATTAAAATTGATCACTACAAGAATTCAAATTTAACAGTAAGAGAAGCAATTCGTTTTACACTTCCTTCATTAGAGAGAGAAGAAACAAGTGCAAATTATACGAATGAAGAAATGTTTGAGGCACTAAAGGTGAAAGAACGGGAAAGATTGAATTTTCTTTTGTGGGAATTTAGTAAGCTGGATCATGTACCATTGATCAAAGATCAATTGTTTGATGGAATGGGAATTTATGTTAAGATTTCTCCAAAAGAAAAATCGTTTTCAAAAGCATACAATCGTTTTCTTATTTCACCGATTTACTATCAGCAGGAATTACTCCGCAAGTTTGATCATGCCGAACTTTTAAATAAAGTAATACCAAAAACTACTTTGTTAACGGATATCGAAAAAAGAGATCTTGTAATAACCATAAAAAACTCTCTGACAATAGGTGCACGCGAAACGGATACTGCTACCTACATGGATACTGCTTCACTTCGGTATTGTGTTTTAGAAAGAGGAATAACAATTGCCATCTACGGTATGATACCGGAACGTCAATTGCCGTTGGAGTCCTATGTCGGCTACACATTGTTTAAGAACGGTTTTCCTGCTGCTTATGGCGGAGGATGGGTATTTGGAACGCGTTCGCTTTTCGGCATTAACATAAATGAATCATTTCGCGGAGGCGAATCAGGGTATATGATGTGTCAATTGCTCAGGGTATACAGACATGTTTTTAGCATTGATTATTTTGAAGTGGAGCCCTATCAATACGGATATGAAAATCCCGAAGGAATTGAATCTGGAGCATTTTGGTTTTATTATCGTTACGGTTTCCGGCCGCTCGACAAAAATCTTCGGACACTTGCGGAAAAGGAACAAAAACTCATAACTACAAATAGGAATTACCGTACCTCATCAAAAACGCTAATCAAATTTACAGACAGTAATGTTGCTCTGAATTTGGGGAAAGGCATACCGCCGTTGGTTTCTGATATAACATCTAAGGTATCAAAATTAATTCAGAAAAAATACGGGAGCAGCAGAAGCAAAGCTGAAAATGAATTTGTAAAATTATTTTTATGTAAATCGACTTCATTGAAAATTGAAAATGCAAATGAAGAGCAGGTACTTAAAGAAGTTGCTTTACTGGCCGAGGTTCTGAAAGTGAATGAACCTGATAAAATAGTCTTACTTGCCAAAATGGTAAAAATAAAACCCGTTGATCAATACAGATATCAGAATCTCTTATTACAATTTTTTCAGGAATAAGTTAAAAATCTATTTTTATTATCTTGTCCGAACATTCAGGAGTATTTGAAGACCCGATAAATGAATCAAGAACCATAAAATAAATCATCATGTCAGTACTGGATAAATTAGCAACCTCTCTTAATCGCAGAGACGAAGTTCCAAATCAAATTTTAGCAAAACAAATTGTCGCTAAGAATGATAAAAAAGCTGTTTTGGAATTGGTAACAAACCTGCATAATAAAAATAAAAACATACAGGCAGATTGTATTAAAGCGCTATACGAAATAGGTGAAATAAAAGCTGAATTAATTGCCGGTTATGCCAAAGAGTTTCTTGTTCTTCTTGAAAGTAAAAACAATAGAATGCAATGGGGGGCAATGCATGCGCTCAAAGTTATTACAGATGTAAACCCGGAATCTGTTTATTCAGTATTTGGAAAAATTATTTCTGCTGCTGAGAAGGGCTCAGTAATTACAAAGGATCATTATGTCAATATTCTAATAAAGCTTAGCAAAGAGAAAAAATATTCAAAACACACATTTCCATTATTACTCGAGCATTTAAAAGGCAGTCTTACAAACCAATTACCGAAATACGCTGAAGATTCTCTTCCGCTTATCGATGCGAATAATAAGGAGGTTTTTCTTAAAGCGCTTACTTCTCGTTTGAAAGATATGGATGTGGAAACAAAAAAGACGCGGCTCGAAAAGGTTATTAAAAAGGTCAATGGAATAAAATGAGAAGTAAGATAATAAGGTTGATTATTGGTTAGTCGATTTCGTTAGAAGGCAGTGAGATTCCTCGTTGTGCAGTATTAAAAATCATTAACAGTTGAAGACAGAGAATAAATAAACAATCGACAGTTAAAACTCAGACAAATTCCGTTATCTCACTATTGAATCAAATTCATTAAGTTCAAAACCTCATTACCTAAGTAGAGAAAAAATCCTCTCAAACACAACCTTATTACCTCATTTTTTTATTAAGTTAATTTTTATCAAAAACCAATTCGATAGAATTACCATGTAAAAATAAATGAGGTAATGAGGTTGTGGTAGAGCTGAATTACTTTTTCTACGAAGGTTATGAGGTTGCTGGCTGTGCAGGATTAAAATTATTAACAGCAGGGGGAATGGAATAAATAAACAAACCATTGCTATTACTCATACCCAATTCTTTATCCCACTATTATATCAATTTCATAGATAATAAAACCTTATTACCTTCGTAGAAAATTATACACCCCAGAAACACAACCTTATTACCTCATTTTTATTTTATTAATTTTTGTAAGAAGCCTATTTTTTAAAATTAGTAAGTAAACATAAAGATGTAATAAGATTGATATGGTGAGCAATCTATTTTATACAAACGTAATAATGTTTTATATATCGAAAATAATCTAAAGTGTAAATCAATATTCCCCAATGCAAGATTTAATTTTACTTCATGGAGCACTAGGCAGTAAAGAACAGTTTTCGGAATTAATTAAACATCTGGAGGCAAATTTTACTGTACATCTTTTAAATTTTGAAGGTCATGGCGGAGGAAATATTCCCCCAAAATTTTCTATTGAACTCTTTGCTGAAAACACTTTTCAGTTTATTTCGGAAAATAAAATTGAAAACAGCGTTGTATTCGGTTACAGCATGGGTGGTTATGTTGCTTTGAAACTTGCCATTCAGTTTCCGGAAATCTTTAAAAAAATTATGACACTCGGAGCAAAATTTGCCTGGAGCCCTGAAGCAGCAGAAATGGAAATTAAATTATTGAATCCTGATCAATCGGGTCAGAAGATAAGATGGTTACAATTGACGAATCACAGAAGATTGCTGAAAAATTACCCTATGGCAGGTATAAAGTAATAAATGGTTTTCCTCATCCGATTGAAATGGTTAAACCGGCAGCTTTGGCCAAAGAGATGATTGATTTTTTTGAAAAGTAATTGAAACTATTTTGAAACTATACGCTTGAAAACTTTCGAGTATGTGGAAATAAATTTATTTATTTTTCTTTTGCCACCATTTTTTATTTTTTGAAGTGTCCTGTTTTTCATTTAAGGGTGATAAGGCGTAAAAATATGAAGGTTTAGTAAATATATCAATAAGTGGAATACGAATCTCCTCTTTTTTAAATTCCGAAAAAACAATTTCCAAGGAAGCAGGTTTTTTTTATTGACCAGAATACTTTGAGAAAGATAGTCGGCATGCGACACAAAAAGAGTAAGAGTATCCGGAAGGGAAACGAATTTTCTTGAAATATTAATTTTAAATCTCCCTAAGGAATCTGTTGTTGTCTGGATGGATGAATCATTTTGCAGAACGATGGAAGCGCCTTTTATTGGTGATTTTGTAGAATCAGAATTTAAGCGAACCACAGTACCTCTAATATGCTTTATTGGTATTTTATTGTTAAGAGCTTTTTGACTCTTAGCAGAATCAGAAACAGCTTCTGTGTGCAGAGATTTTGTTTGTGAAAAAACTTCACCCTGGAAAAGCTGAGACAAAGCAATAAATATGGAAGAAATACTGATGAGTTTTACGAAGTGTGTAGTGCCTTTGATTTGCCCCCAGTTGTTTAATTGCTTGTCTGTATAAATACCGCAAACAGGTGCCGGAGAAGATAAATGTGTCTTTACAATTTCTCTCATCTTATAATTCCGGAAATCAGTTACAACCTTTCCACAGCCCAGACAAATTCTTCCGTTTTTTCCGCAGGGAATCATATCGTCCCATTTTTGATTGCAGGGAAGAGGCTTTGCTAGAAGGCTATTCATAAAGTAAAAGTAGAATATTAATAATCATAAATCGTCATTAAATTATCAAAACCAGATGGAAAATTAAGAAGAAAGATGTCTTTTGTGTTAACTTCTTCGTTCTCCTCATGCGTTTTGATTTATAATGTCTTCGTACTTTGCAGCACAATAAATTATGAAGCAGCAAATCATTCGAAAAATAAATCTTTATCGTTGCCCAATCGGGCTTAATGAACCATTTGTAATTTCTCTTGGCAAACTGGAATTTGCCGACAATGTCATTGTTGTCGTTGAGACTTCAGAAGGAATAAAGGGTTTCGGAGAGTGCAGTCCTTTTCAAACTATTCATGGGGAAAATGGCGGGACGTGCATGCTGGTAGGAAAAATTCTTAGCACATATTTGGTTGGAAAGGATGCAATGGATATTTCTCAATGCTGCACCATAATGGACACTGTAATCTACGGAAACACATCCATTAAAAGCGCTATAGATATCGCTTTGCACGATATAGCTTCTCAGGTTGCCGGTGTACCTCTTTATCGTTTTCTTGGAGGAGAGAATACAAAAAAAATATTCACGGATTATACAGTGAGTATCGGTACTCCGGAAAAAATGGCCGAGGACGCATATAAAATTGTCAAGAATGGTTTTCCTGTAATAAAAGTAAAGCTGGGTGGCAAAGAGGAAGAAGATTTTCTCCGGATGAAAATGATTCGTGAAAAAGTTGGCAATGAAATTCCGATTCGCATCGATGCCAATCAGGGCTGGACTGTAGAATCTGCACCACGTATTTTAAATAAACTTCGTCAATTTAATATTCAACATTGCGAAGAGCCCATTTCCAGGAAAGAGTTCATGTCACTGACTGAGATAAAAGCAAAATCTTCAATTCCAATTATGGCCGACGAATCGTGTTTTGATGAAATAGATGCCCAAAGATTAATTGCATTAAAAGCATGTGACAGCTTGAATATTAAACTTGGAAAATCAGGCGGCATTTTCAAAGCAAAAAAAATAATTCAGCTCGCGGAAAAAGCAAAAATGAAAATACAAGCCGGAGGATTTTTAGAATCGCGCCTTGGATTTACTGCAATGGCTCAACTAACCTTGAGCAGTAATCAATTTGAGTTTTATGATTTTGATACTCCGCTTATGTTTAAAGAAGATGTTGTTGAAGGAGGGATAGAATATTCGGGAAATGGATTGATAAAAATTCCGGATGCACCTGGTTTAGGTGCTACAGTTCCTGATACTTTTTTACAGTCATTAGAAAAAATTTCAGTTTACTAAATGTAAATTTTCTTATGTGAAATATTTTTGTTTACAAATTAACAGAGGTCATTCACCAAAAATTTGTTTAAAAGCTAAGATTAATTTAAATACAAACCTTTGTTTTTGAATTAAAAACAGCTTTTTTTATCTCCAATCCTGTCGAAATGCTTGTTATTTAATAAGATATAAAGCATTTTTAATGCGTATTGGGCAAAAAGGACAATATTCTTGCGGTAAAAATGCCTATTTTGTAAAAAACAAGCTTTTTATAAAAATTCTTGAAGCAAAAATGGGTAACCAAAAATATTTTCTAATACACTGATTTTTTATAAATTTGATATAGTCCTTAGAAGCATACTCTCTCTAAACTAATTACAAAATTCCATGCATAAAAATTACTTTCAAAAATTATTTTTACTTTTTTTTATGCTGATTGGTTTTTCAACTTCAGCACAGGACATCATGGATGTCGGTCCGGAAAATGTAAACAGATTAAAACTTGAAGGAAAACTTACCGGCAAAGAACGTTATACATATTCCAAATCACAACCGGGTAATTGGAAAGTTTCACCGCCATCCAATACGTCGCAGGCATCAACAGCTTGCAATTGTTGGATACCTCGCGATAACACGTGGCAGATTGGACAGTTTGATGGAAGTGGAGCAAGCGGAGGACCGGGTATGCCTCCTGATTATAGAAATGATGACTGGGCCACTATTGCTATTCCCATTCCATTTAATTTTTGTTTTTATGGACGACAGATTACAGAGTTCTTCCTGAATAATAATGGAAATATTTCTTTTGATACAGCTTATTCAACCTTTACTGCAAATTCATTTCCCGATTCAACGTTTAAAATGATAGCTCCATTCTGGGCAGATGTTGATACAAGAGGACTACTTAGCGGACTCGTTTATTATAAGATTGAACCCACTCATGTTATTATTCATTGGGAAAATGTAGGTTACTTTATGAATCAGGATGATAAATTAAATAGTTTTCAATTGATCATTACGGATGGCAATGATCCAATTCTTGGGCACAACAGAAATGTAGCTTTTTGTTATCAGGATATGCAATGGACTACAGGCTCTGCTTCAGGAGGAACAAATGGTTTTGGTGGTACACCTGCTACTGTTGGAGTTAATCAGGGCAACGGAGTGAGTTATATTCAATTCGGACTCTTTGACAGTAGCGGAGCAACCTATGACGGACCTTATGGTTTTAACGATGGAGTTGACTGGCTCGATAATCAGTCGTTTAATTTTAATGTGTGCGTTAGTAGTTTTAACATTCCTCCTGTTCTGAATTCATTGTCTGTTTGCGATACTATAAGAGTTTGTGAAAATTCCGTTTTCAGGATTACTGCCAATTACTTATCACCTGAACCAACAGAGAGTACAAGCATCAATTACTTCTTTGCAGGAATGCAAGGGATAACCGTTGTTTCCAACACTCCTGGCAATACTGCAACACTTATTTTAGACGTAGCCGGTCAGACTTCCAACCTTGGATTTCATACGATCTCTATTACTGCCATTGACAATGGTTCACCGGCAGGATCGACAAACAACAATATTGTAATTGAAGTTATACCTGCTCCTGCACCAAGTTTTACATATTCGCCTGCTTCACCTATTGCTCCGGGCACAACTGTAACTTTTACAAATACAACTCCACCCGGATCGTTAGCAACATGGGATTTCGGCGATGGAAGTCCGACAGACACTACTCAGAATCCTCAACATACCTATACAACAGCCGGAACCTATACTGTTACACTTACTGCAGAATCTCCCCTCGCCGGCTGTATAACAACGGTTACACAGCAAGTCACAGTTGTACTATGTGCTTCTGCAACATTTACTGTTACGAATGTTTGTGCCGGAACTCCTTCTTTAATAACCTATACGGGAGCTGCTTCCGCTGCTGCTACTTTTACATGGGATTTTAATGGCGGCACTGTTATATCAGGATCGGGAAGCGGTCCGTATACAGTAAGCTGGAATACTCCGGGAATTTACACTCCAATACTAACAGTAACAGAACCAATTTGCGCTGCTTCTGACAGTGTATCAGTAACAATTTATGCAATTCCATTATCCTCAGTATCTCCATTGGCATCTCTGTGTGCGGGAGATTCACCGACAGTAAGTTTTAACGGTACTGCGGGAGCCGGAGCAACATATACTTGGAGCTTCGGAACAGCAGCTGTACTTTCGGGTACGGGAGCAGGGCC
>JAYURB010000312.1:0-3305 GCA_043756425.1 Bacteroidota bacterium | reverse complement strand
CACTATTTGTAAATAAAAATGTAGTCGAACTAAGCATCGGAACCCCAATATACATTCCATTCTCAGGCATTAACGAAGGGTTTACCTGATTGGATTGGCCAATGACATCCATATTATAGAGAGTAAGCGCTTGTTGCGCTTTTATAAGCGAAACAGATGTTACAAAGAGTAGAGTTATTATTATTTTTTTCATGTCTGTAATAATTAAAATGTGATTTTCAATTTAGTCCGTACTCCAAGTTTGAAATCTAATTTATAAGTATCTAATATCTGTACCATAGTTGTTGGTGCATCTTTTGTATCAATCACACCTTTTACTAAAATCTTTTTCGCATCAAAAAGATGTTGTAAACGGACACCATCAAATACTTCATCGGCAGATCGAACAGTTGGAGTTGTAACTTTTCCATCCGAATCAATTTCAGCAGATTCGATTATTCTGTCTTGTGAATTGGTAAACAAGGAATCAAGAATATTATAATTATTATCTGTAAAATATAATTGAGCTCGGGCATGAATCGGGAAGCCATTGGAAATATTTAGACGAAATGCGGCTGAAGCTATTTCTTTTATTTCACCTATACCAAAATCAACAGTATCCTGAATGGTGAAACCGGTTGTATATCCTTTTAATGGGAACTCAATTTTCAAATCAGCTTTAAAAATGCTTGAGTCGCTCATAAAATTGTACGTTGGTAGCGGAGAATTTGTACCTGCAGTTATATCATATGAAAAATAATGTGCTGTTGAATTAATGGCTTGTTTTATATTACTGTTTGTATTATCAAATACAAAACTATTCGTTGCTGCTTGTCCGAAAATAATTGGATAGTCAATTAATGGCGATGGATAAGGACCCGTGATTGGAATCACAGCTCCATTGGTTTGTATGGCCGATAGTGTATTTATATTAGCATCTATTGGCATTCCAAAAGAATTGGTCAGAGAGATAGTCATTTTAGGATCATCTAAATAGATTCCTCCACCCTGGAAATTATTTAACATGCTGATCTCAGATGAATCTGGAGGAATTATAAATTCTCTTTGTCCAAAAAATCCGAATAAACTTGACGGAGTGATTGAATCAAAGGATGTTGTTATATCGAAGTTTTTATTTAAAGTATTTAAGGTAGTTTGTGATTTCAGAAATGTAAGTGAATAATTAACTTTCAATTGATTTGACATTCCCAGATTTTTTGTACCCATATTGTAACCGGACATATCGAAAATGTCCTGTGTATAAACCGCAATACCGGTTGATGCACTAATCGGTACACTCTTACTAAATTGTTGTCCTCCCAGAGTTGCCGAAGGAATAGTTATTTTAAGAATACCATCATGAGGTATGTAAGAAGTCAGGTTTATTCTCAATGATCCTTTCCGGAAATTTAGTGAATCAATTTGTTCACCATTTGGAAATGTTAATGGTACAACAAGATTGATTGATCTTGAAACGGAATCGTTCAGATATAAATCAACACTATCCGGCGGTGTGAGTTGTAATGTTTGCCAACTTGATTGATTTACCGGAGTAAAAAATTCATAACCATGTATCTTGTATATGTTTGTATTATATACAAGAGATATCTGATGGTTACTGTTTGTAGTAAACATACCTGAATCCGACATTCCTGTAAGATCTTTAATAGATAGTCCCGAGTGAATCAATGGAACTGCCCATTCAGGAGACCATTCATTGGTTGTGACCTTATCAAAATTAAGATCTTCTTCCTTTATGCATCCATAAAGTGTAAATGCAAATAAAGTAGCAGCAAAAAAAATTTTGTGTTTGAGTAAAATTTTCATGTAAATAATTTTTAACAGATAAAATATATCCTTTCACGACTCAATACGTTATCGAATAACCGTTGTTTAAAAAAATTACTCGTTTTATTACAAAAGAATAAAGTGAATAAATAAAAGTCTAAGCTGTTTTTTCAAGTAATCAAATAGAAAAAAGAGAAATAACGAGGGATTTCTTTCAAAAAAGATTGAATCGGGTATCGGGTTCGAGTATCGAGTATCGAGTATCGGGTATAGAGTATCAAGAATCAACTATTATGATACTTGATACTATATTAAAATTTCCAACTGAGGATTTACAACATTAAAAGTTTTTCTGTGAAAAGGAGAAAAGCCATTATCAATAATAGCAATTCTGTGTTTTAGAGTTCCATAACCTTTATTTTTATTCCAGCAATAGTGTGGAAATTCATTATGAAGTTGAAGCATAAAGTCATCGCGATATGTTTTTGCAAGAACAGAAGCTGCAGCAATAGACATGTAAATTCCATCGCCTTTGATGATACATTTATGTTCTATGTTTGGGTACTTATTAAAACGATTACCATCTATCAGTAATAGTTCGGGATCAATATTTAGTTTGCTGATTGCCCTATGCATGGCAAGAAACGAAGCTTTGAGGATATTAATAGAATCAATTTCTATATTTGACGAAGTAGCTACAGCCCAGCAAATGGCTTCCTTCTCAATTATCGGTCGAAGCACATTTCGTTCTTTTTCTGTTAATTTTTTAGAATCGTTTAATAATTTATTTTGGAAATTATGAGGAAGGATGACGGCGGCTGCATATACAGGTCCGGCCAGACATCCTCGACCTGCTTCATCGCAGCCTGCTTCAATTAGGTGTTTTTGAAAATATTTTTTAAGCATTGATGTTCTAAGGTATAAGAATGAATTGATTTAGTATTCACTTAGCAAATTATCCACTTTTTTAAAAACGTTTTCATTTTATTTAATAACATTTTCAACACATTTCCATAATTCATCGGCTGATTTTTGCCAGGAGAAGTTAGCTTGACGCAGATTTCCTTTTTCAATTAGTGAATTACGTAAATTTTTATCTGAAAAAATATTTGACATAGCATTACTGATAGATGTAATAGAAAATGGATCGCAAAGGAGGGCACTTCCTCCTGCAATTTCGGGCATTGAAGTTACATTGGAAGTGATTACCGGAACGTTACACCGCATGGCTTCTACTATTGGAATTCCAAAACCTTCAAATGTGGAAACATATGTTACTGCAAAAGCTGCAGCCGTTATTTTTTGTAAATCATCTTCTGAAACCCGGCCGGTAAAAATTACTTCGCTTTTATAGGTCATTGCATTATAAACTTCTTCCATTTCACTCGTCCACCATCGCTTTTGTCCTGTAAGAATCAGTTGCATTGGCGATGAAATTGTTTTTTTAAAATCATCAAATGCTCTTAATAAGTTGGCAATATTTTTTCGCTGGTGTAATGAGCCGACGAAAAGAAAATAGGGCTTCCCTTTTGAAAAAA
>JAYURB010000311.1:0-3310 GCA_043756425.1 Bacteroidota bacterium | reverse complement strand
AAAGAGCCCGCTAAAATGGAGTCACCAAATTTCAATGTTTTTACAAATAGGGCCATTCCAAAAAGTCCAAAAATAATGGATGGAATTCCGGCCAGATTGTTTGTCATTAATTTCACAAATCTTTTGAACCAGCTGTCGACAGTATATTCATGGATATAGATTCCGGCCATTACTCCCAGAGGAAAAGCAAATAACATAGACCCCAGAACGAGACAAAATGTTCCAATGATAGCAGGATATATTCCTCCTTTAGTCATGCCGTCTTCAGGCATCTGGGTTAAAAAATTCCAGTTAAGCATGTGCCACCCGCGCACGAAAATAAATTCCAATATATAGAATAGCAGCAGCAGTACCAGTAAGGTTAATATTCTGAATGTCCAGAAGGCTAATTTTTCTTTAAAGTTTTTCGACATATCAGTGATTCATTTTTCTTTTTGTGTTGATGGACTGCACCCAGATATTAATTAGCATGGTAATTATAAATAAAACACATCCCAAAGCGAAAAGCGCTTTGAAATGAACTCCACCATAAGGTGCTTCTCCTAACTCTGCTGCAATAGTAGCGGGTATGGTTCGAACTGGTTGTAACAAAGTATGTGGAATTACAGCAGCGTTTCCGGTTACCATTAAAACAGCCATGGTCTCCCCCATAGCTCTTCCAATTCCCAAAATAGCTGCTGCTGAAATTCCCGACATGGAATAAGGTATAATCACTCTTCGTATGGTCTGCCAGTGATTGGCTCCCAATGCCAGTGAAGCTTCTTTCATACTTCTCGGTGTATTGCGGATTGCATCTTCAGAGATTGTTATAATTGTTGGAAGCGCCATTATTGCAAGTACAATACTTCCTGCCAATGCTGTTTCACCAACATCTATTTTGAATAAATCATGAATCATCGGTACAATAACAACTAGTCCGAAAAATCCATAAACCACAGAAGGAATTCCTGCAAGCAATTCGATTATTGGTTTCAGTATTTTTCTAAATCGTTCGTCAGCGATTTCGGCAAGATAAATTGCTGCTGCTAATCCAACAGGAAGGGCAAATAAAACAGCGAAAAATGAAACAAGTAGCGTCCCAATAATTAGTGGCAAAATTCCAAGTTGAACTGCCGGATCCGCAGTAGGAAACCATTCTTTCCCCAATATGAAATCGGGTATGTTGTTTTTATCAACTGTAACTCTTTTCCCGCTAAAGGATTTACCAATATACTTTTCAGGATAAACAGCTAATAATTCAGGCATATTTGCAACAAGAGAATCTATTTTAGCAGGAAGAAATTCAAAATTTTCACCAATTTCTTCTTCAAAAAAGTAATTGTTTACATCGTTAATTGTAAACGTGAGAAGGGTATCATCTTTTCCTCCCAGTGTTTTCCAATTGGTAATTTTCTGATCGAAAATATCTTTAATCTGTGCGGGTTTGAGTTTCTCTACCGGATTATTCTTATTAACAACCAACACATTATGGTTTTCAAGAGGAGAGGAGTTAAATAAAGAAAACCCTTCCCGAAAAAGAAAGAGTACAATTAATAAAACCGTAAGAGAAGAAATGGAGCTGCTTATCATTAAAGCCCCTTCTACCAGTTTTTCGAAAAATCTTTTAAATTTTTTACTCACAGAATGCAAATTTACTCATTTGTAACAATTATTTAACACTCGTTAATTTAATAAACGAACAGCAGTGAAAAATCACCGCTGTCGTTTATTAAAACCTTATTTCTTTTCTAGCACTATTTTAATGATACGTATCCTACTTCATCAACAATTTTTTGTCCTTCAGGGGATAAAATAAAATCAACAAATGCTTTTACACTTGCTTCTTTTGATGTAGGATAATAAAAGTATAGTGGACGAACAATTGGATAAGTTTTATTCTTAGCAGTAGTTATAGAGCCCATAACGAAATTTTTTTCGTCATAAGAAACAGCTAAATCTTTTACTTCTTTCGTAACATAAGCAAGTCCGACATAACCAATGGCTCCTGTTGTCTGACTAACGGACTGAATGATTGCACCTGTGGCCGGCATGTTTAGAACGGATGAAGCATAATTTTTTCTATTCATTACATGATCTTTGAAAAACTCATAGGTTCCTGAGCTTGTTTCACGGGAGTAAACAACAATCGTCATATCGTCTCCACCAACTTCTTTCCAGTTTTTAATTTTACCGGTGTAAATTCCCTCTATTTGCTGACGGGTTAATTGTGAAACTTTGTTTTGTGGATTTACAATAACAGATAATGCATCGTTCGCTACAATTACTTCTTTATAGGCACGACCGGCATCCTGCATTTTCATTCGTTCATCCATTTTTATTTTTCGGGACGACATTGCTATGTCAGTTGCGTTGTCTACTAAAGCAGCAAGACCTACACCGCTTCCTCCACCAATTACGGTTACTGATTTTCCTGCATTCTTTTTCATGTAAGATTCGGATTCTTTTTGTGCAAGAGGTAATACCGTATCACTGCCTTTGATTACGATTTTTTGTGCTTTTGTTGAAATAGCGGTGAACGATATAGCGGTGAACGCTATGGCTACTATTAAAATTATTTTTTTCATTTTTTCGTTTTTATTGTTTACTTGTTGTTTATTTATTGATTAGAACTTTACTTGAACGCGCAGCGTGAATACATTGTCAAGTAGATCATTTGTGTATCCGCTTAAATTTGAACTTGTTTCATTTTTTACCATATCATAATAGCCTGTAATTTTTACGTTGGCGTCCCAACGATACGCAAGACCCAATCCAAGAGTTGTGTATTTTAAATCAGTTGCATTACTCTTTTGGAATCCTGTTTTAACGGCTTTGCCAATTTCGTCTCCTTTTAGGTCAGTATTTGCATCATACCAGTCGTATTTTACAATTGCTTGCCATGGTGATTGACCAATGTTTTGAAGAAAGTAGAAATAAGCACCGTTGAATTTACGAATATAGACATCACTTGTAGTTGTAGTAGTTACAGTTGCAGCTGTAGTTGTGGCAACGAATGTAATAGAATCAACCTTTGTTGTATAAGTTGTTTTTGTAGTAGAAGTAGTTGGAAGAGCTGCAGATAAACTGGTTGAAGAACCTGAAACAGCGGGTTGTTCTCCTTGAATATATTCTCCGCGGATTGTTGTTAAGCCTAAAAACCAATCGATACTTACCTGACCGTCAAAGCCCACATAACTTCTTTTAGTTTTGTCACGGTTATTGACAAAAGCGCTGACAGTAGTTTTGCTCTGATCTAAAGTGAAACCTTTTACTCCCAAACTGTCTGTTCCGAATTTGTAACGATCTGAAACATCTTGTCTGAAACCTCCAT
>JAYURB010000310.1:0-3314 GCA_043756425.1 Bacteroidota bacterium | reverse complement strand
GTATTTTACCTTCTGCGAACGGTGGCACGGGAATAAACAATGGAGCTAGCACGATCACACTTGCAGGAAATTTGGCAACTTTGGGAGCCAATACTTTGACATTAACTACTACTGGTGCAACTAATGTGACACTTCCGACTTCCGGAACTCTTGTTAATTCCGGAGTAACAACTTTATCATCATTATCAAGTGTTGGTACGATTACTACCGGAACCTGGAATGCAAACACAATTGGTGTTGGTTATGGAGGAACTGGTCTTGCTACTACTCCTTCGAATGGTAATCTGTTAATCGGAAACGGAACCAACTACTCACTTGCCGGAATAACCGGAACAGGAAATCAGGTAATTGTTACCAATGGTGCCGGAACTATTACATTGTCCTCACCACAAAATATTCACACGGCTGCAACACCGATATTTGCAGGATTGACTCTTTCTCCTTTTGTCAGCAACGGTGGCCCGCTCTACACAAATGGCAGTGGTGTACTTGCACAGGCAACGGCAGGAACAGCAACACAGGTATTGCATGGAGGAGCAAATCCAACATTCAGCGCTTTAAGTCTTACCACTGATGCAACCGGTATTTTACCTTCTGCTAATGGTGGAACAGGAATAAATAACGGAGCAAGTACGATTACACTTGGTGGAAATTTAACAACTTCAGGGGCTAATGCTTTAACATTTAGCACCACCGGTGCAACAAACGTTACACTTCCAACTACAGGAACCCTTGTTAATTCGGGCGTTACAACTTTATCATCGTTATCAAGTGTTGGTACGATTACTAGCGGAAGCTGGAATGCAAACACAATTGATGTTGGTTATGGAGGAACTGGTCTTGCTACTACTCCTTCGAACGGTAACTTGTTAATCGGAAACGGAACAAACTACTCACTTGCAGGAATAACCGGAACAGCAAATCAGGTAATTGTTACCAATGGTGCCGGAAATATTACATTGTCTTCACCACAAAATATTCACACGGCTGCTACACCTACATTTTCCGGATTGAATCTGTCTTCTTTCTCTAGCAACGGTGGTCCGCTTTATACGAATGCCAGCGGCTCTCTTGCTCAAGCTACAGCAGGAACAGCAACACAGGTATTGCATGGCGGAGTAAATCCATCGTTCAGCGCTTTAAGCCTTTCCACTGATGCAACCGGTGTATTACCATCTGCGAATGGTGGAACGGGAATGAATAACGGAGCAAGTACGATTACACTGGGTGGAAATTTAATAACCTCAGGTGCTAATAGTTTAACATTTACCACCACAGGTGCAACAACCGTTACACTTCCAACTACAGGAACCCTTGTTAATTCAGGAGTTACGACGCTGTCATCCTTGGCAAGCATAGGAACTGTAACAACCGGAACATGGAATGGTTCAGTGATTGGTCTGGCGTATGGAGGAACAAATTCGAATTTATCTGCAGGAGCTGCTGTCGGAGACATGCTCTTCGCAAATTCAACTACATCTTTTGCTCGACTCGCTGGTGTGGCAACCGGTAATTGTTTAATTAGCGGTGGTGTTGGTGTATCGCCTTCATGGGGAAAAATTGGATTAGCTACCCACGTTTCCGGAACTTTACCTGTTGGAAATGGTGGAACCGGACAAACATCTTTTACTAACGGTGAACTTCTAATCGGAACTACTACAGGAAATACGCTCACAAAAGCAACCCTTACAGCCGGTGCGGGAATAAATATTGTCAATGGAAATGGTTCCATTACAATAAATAATACTTTAGCAAATGGTGTTAACCAGGTTACCGGTACTACAACATTAACAACAAACAGTTTAACGGATGTTTCCTTAGCTACTCCAATGACCATAACGCCGGGAGCTGGAGATTATATAGTTTCATTTAATGCGGTGGTTTCTAATTCAAATTCCGGCAAAGGTGTAATCATGTCAATCTACGTTAACGGTAGTCAAATTTCATATACGGAAATGCAGGCAACATCAGGCTCAGGTAATGACAAGAATACGCTTGCAATGCGCGCTTATATCACTGGGTTAAGCGCTGGACAGACAATTGAAGTATTTTGGAGGGCAGAATCAAATACTGCATCTATCACGAATAGAACCCTGATAGTTCAAAAGGTTAATTAATTTTTGATTTTTGTAAAAATAAAATAATTGCCTCTCCAATCAGCTTGCAAATCGTTCATTACAAAAGAGTAGATAAGTGTGAAAAATGAAATTTGAAAAGACATTACATCTTATTTCACCTTTTACATTTAGGTTTCTTTTATTTCTAATCCCCATTCATTAAATCATTCAACAAATCCTGGCTCGATGAAAAATCTTCACCTTCTTTTTTAGCAAGTGCAATAGCGTGATTTGTCATCTCTATGGCCTCTTTCTTTTTGCCAAGTTTTTTGAGCAGGTTAGCATACGTATCCGTATTATAATACATGTCTTCCAAAGCCACCGATTGAGCGATCCATTTTTCTGCTTCAGCTAATTGATTTTTATCAGAGATATGCTGAAAGTATGTCCAGCAAACAGCATTCAGCATTTTAGGATTATCAAGAAAGTGATTGTTTATGTAATCATGTGCCAGTTCAGCGTACCTAGAGTAATTTTTATTCCCTTTGTAATAGTTCATCTCTTCACTCATGCCTTGTTTAAATAACTCCTTGTTTTTACTTTCTTTTAATTTAGAAATTGCTTTTTTCAACAGGATAGAATCTTTTTGTTGACGTGCAAAAGAAAGACTACTAATTGCTAGTTCGTCAAATACTACTTGTACACTATCTTTTCCATAACGATCATTAAATGATGGAAGCATTCTTGTCATTGCTCCATAGGTATAACTATTGATGTTCGGAGTAAACTCAAGTATGGCCTTCCAGTTTTTTTCTTCTGCCAAATCTTTTTCCGGCAGAGTCCTGAAATATTCATCCGCCACTGTTTGGTAACTCATATCATAAGCAGACTTCAGTGAAGAAGCATAATTCAAAAGTAATTCCGGTTCGCGCTTGCCTATGTCATATTGGCTCTTCATAAAACCTAGGTTTTTATTTGGATCCATCGCTTTTCCTGCAATGATCAGAAAATCGCCGGAACTCGTGCTGCCGACAGATCGGTGAACTTGTCTGCCTGCCTGATCTATCCAAAGATAGGTTGGATAATTTTTAACACTATATTTTTTTGCAATGTCTAATCCTTCCCCTTTTTCCATATCGAGCTCCAGACAAATAAAATTTTTGTTAAATGAACTAGATACTGATTCGTCAGTAAATACATTTGCTGTCATCCATTTACACGGTCCGCACCAGGTAGTATAACAATCAACAAAAAGTA
>JAYURB010000309.1:0-7901 GCA_043756425.1 Bacteroidota bacterium | reverse complement strand
TAACAGTTGGCGCATTAGCAACAGCAGGATAAATAGTAAGATCATTGGGATTAGGCGTTCCAATTACCACAGGATTACTGCTTTGAACACGGACTCTGTATCCACTGGCGGGAATTGCATTACCGGGAATCGTCGCTACAATAGTTCCTGTATCAGTACCGGTAATTAGGCCAATGAAAACAGGAGAAGCAAAACTTCCTGTTGAATCTGACAGATATGCCGTATATGTATTGGGGGAATTTGCCAGAGCATCAATAGTAAATTTAATTTTTATATCCGATGATTGACACATGGATGTTATAGGAGTCGGAGCCGACGTACTAGTAGGTTGTTTAGTAGTTATTGTTGTAATTACAGCATTCGTACTTGAAGAAGCAGAAGTATTCAAAAAATTGTTTCCGGAAAATAAATTTTCATCCACTTTATTGTTTGCAGCGTTTTTGCTTCCAACTAATGCTGTTGGCCCATTATTATAAACCGCAATCTCTCCGCTTCCAAAACTTATGAATGGATGAATAACATTGGCTGCAAGACTAATAATAAATACAAATAATCGACTAAATTTTCTCATGACAATGACTAATTTAATGTTACCAAACTTATGAAAATATTTCACATCAGCAAAGTATTTCTCACCTATGAAAATTAGGTATTTTGATCAAAAATGAAGAAAATTAATTTTTTTCTATACTAATAAATCTTACATTTGGTTCGATCATTAAATGAAAAATCAGAATGTTTAAGGAACATCTTAAGGGAGTTTTTTCGGCTAAATTATTTTTTGCTTTTTGCCTTCTATTATTTTATCCGTTTTTAATATTTGGGCAAAGTTGTAAAGATGACCGCTCTCAATTTTACTCACTTTCAAATCAATTGGGAAACCTAAAAGAGTTTATTGACTTCGGTTACTGTAAACAGATAAAAGAAAATCAAAATTCGCAGGAAATTACCATTGAGATAAAAAAAAAGGAAAACATTACCGAAAAAATATCTGTTCATTTCAATGTTATATTTATTTCTTTGGAAGGCCGTCCTGCTTCTGTTGAAGCTGATATTGTTTTTGAAAAGCAAGAAACTGTTAAACGTGGTTTTGGTGCTAATGCAGATGCTCATTTGCAGTTTACTGCAGATAAGAGCTTTTGTGTTCAATGCAGGGTTATTGATATATCAGATGTTATTCTGGAAGATGTTGAAATTAATTATCTGAGTGGACCAAAACAAGATGAAGTAGTTACGCGCTTGTTGCCGGGCTTTGATGCTACTGCTAAAACCAATTCAAAAAAACCTATATCAAGTGAAAATATAAATCCAACGGCTAACCCTGAAGGTCAAAAAGAAATTCAAAGTGTTCCGAGCGCTGTAAGTTCTAATCCATTGCCTTCAGGTTCTAAACCAACTGATAAAAATTCGATTTCTGATAAAAGCTTAGGTGTTGATAAATCATCAGGGGTTACAATAGACGTTTCCGGCCAACAAGAAAATTCCGGGGGAGGGACGGCTAATGAAAAACAAACAGTAAAGGATCAGGCTATAAATTCAGTTTCTCAGGATAAAAATAAAGCTACTGAAACAACACAGCAAATTAAGGATGCTGCTGAAAGTAAAATGATTGATGGTGAACCGAAAAATACTGAAAAAAGCTCCGTTCAGAAAATAACAGAAACGACGTCTACGGGTAAAGAAAGTATTTCAGTTAATGCATCAAAAGCAAATTCTATTAATTCTTCTTCAGAAAATAATCCTCAAACCAAACCACAAATAGCGCAAATACCACAAACCACTACTGTTCCATTTCCAAAAGAAGAGTACGAAAAGAAGATAAAACAAAAAGTCGATCAATTGCAGGAATACTTACAACGTCTAACGGATAAAAGCTCTTCCATTTCCATGACCAATAGAACCATTGAACAATGTCTTAAATTATTTATCAATGAGGGCAAGAATGCAATTGTCGGAGTCTCCTCCGTAAATTCTCCGACACTAAGGAAATTAAAAATAAGAGATTATCTTGTTAACCTCTCGCGACTACCGTACCAAAAAGTTGAAATAACCTGGACAGAAATTTTTCTTGTAGACAATTTTAAACTGGGACCGGACAGTAATTATTATGCTACCGTTTCCTTTCAACAGACCTTCAGAGGGTTTAATGACAATAACATTGCTTATGGGGATCTAACCCACAAAAATATCGACATTATTATCAAGCCTTATTCAATGATTGAGCTCGGAGTAAGTAAATATTATTGGGAAATTCTTTTGGGAGATATTCGTGTAACTCAAACAGAAAAAGCTAAATAGTAATTTCCGGTAGTTAGCATAAATCCTCATTTATTAATAAACAATGATTACGTCAAAAAAACGCATTGCCCTTATTTTTTTTCTGTTATTCCAATTCTTAAAACCATCTTCTTCTCCAGGTCAGGCAATAAATAGGGTTACAGATGAAAAATATTTTTTCGAAGTAAAACAAATAGAAGATTTCATTGATCGATTTAATTTTTCTCCTCAAAGTTCTTTTATAAATTATTATACAAAAAAGTATCCGAATGCCAAACTGAATCGGATGGATCTCATTAAAACACTTTTTTATAGGGAGGGAATTAAAAAAAAATCGCTTGATACGTTAAAAAGGTTTCTTGCATTAGTTGCAAATCCCAAACAACCCTCGTACTTATCTTTCTATGAAAAAAATTGGTATGCGAATCTTGATTGTACATTTCTTTTGAAGGGGAAACCTGTTGACGTAAAACTTGTTCTTGAAATACAAGTCGATGATGAAAGGACAAAAGCCTGCCGATGGGTTATTTGTGGCATGAAATCAGAAAGACTGACATTTCCTGAATCGTTTGACTCAACTAAGTTTATAAGCCCTTCCAGTCACGGAACTGATTTTTTAGCTCTCGATAAAATTCTAGCTGATAAAAAAAACATTGTTAGTTATTTCTACTCCAATTTCAAACCGAGCAACCTTACCTTGCTTATGGATGCATTGCAAAATGAAAGCCTTAAATTTATTCAGGTAAATTCCGTTTCTTATTACTTCTTTCAAATAAAAGATTGGTTAATTGAAGTAAACTACAAATACAATAAGTCAAATTATTCAGGATGGCTTATATCCCGTTTAGTTGAAGTGCCTGAGCAGGAAAAAGACTACTATTTGTATAAAATTCTTGGTGTACAATGAAAATATGCGGGAATATCTATCTTATATCCCTTCTTTCATTTCTATTATTTCAACCTGCTTTTATAAAAGGGCAGGAACTACTTTCAAGAAACGATTCTGCAGAAATTATTAATGGTTCAGAAGAATTAATTATTCAGTTTCAATATGTCTTAAACGGTATATTAAATTATTCGGTTGAGACGGATGTGGTGCAGAATATTCAATCCTCTTACGATACAGCCAGTGGCTCAAAACAAATCTTCCTAAACGAAGATATTCGTATTGAAGATGACCTAAAAAAAACATCTTTTTTAGAAAGTACGGATAAAATAATAGTCAAACCAATCAACCAGTATCTTTTTGACTATAGCTCCCTTATCCGGAATACCGAAAATAATGGCAGTGTTTTCTCCTCCATTATTTGCGATACAATTTATTATTTGGATTCCAAATTATATGCAACCGTTTATTTTAATTCTTCTTTAAATGCAAAAGACAGCGCCGAATGGCCCATAACAAAAAGAAAAGCGGAAATTATTTGCAATAAAAAATCAGACAGTTCCTGGAATCTCAAAATATATCAGATAAAGTTCAATGGGTTTGATAAAGAATATTTCTTAAATACTTTAAACGAGCAAATAAAAAAACAAAAATATGAACGCGGAACTATTTCAGATTCACTAAAAATTTATTTTAGTTATTATAAAAATAATCTCGAAATAAATAAAATACCTGAGTCACTTATAGCCTCTTTAAATCTGGACCTTATTTATGCCGACAACTATTACCTTAGTTCATTTTACGATAAAGCTCTTGAAAAGTACTTTAAAATACTGAATACTCTTAAAGCGTATGATTATATAGAGAAACGAATTCAAAATTGCTCCGTACTTAAGCTTACTACTGAAAAGAAAAGAGAAGTTGATATTGAATCGAAGTTAAATCTATATAAATATGCAATATTAAGAGAAGAGTTATACCGGGCAAATGCAATTCTGGATACTATTTTAATAATGCAGCCAAGTAACCAGGGAGTGTTAAGCCTTCACAAAGAATTGACTCGGAAAATAATTGTTTCAAAAGAATTGCAAAATTATTTTAATACCGATGAAAAACTTTTCAGAGAAAGAGTAAATTACCTGCTGGGAACCGCTGACTCAACCAACGAGTTTCTTTATTATTTACGTGCTTGCTATTTTTATAATAGAAGTCAGTACGATTTTGCTTTAACGGATTTAAATAAAACACTTGAAATAGTTCCATTATTCACAGCTGCACTGAAATTAAGAGTTCAGATTCTAATAAAATTGAATAAACCTGCCAATGCTCTCGTTGACCTTGACCTTCTCTTAAAAGAGATGTCGATGAACGATACCATTTTCGGTTGGATAGGTGATTCCTACAGGCTAATGAATAATTGCAAGGATGCTTTGGCAAATTATTCCAAAGCAATTCGTCTCAATAAAAAAAATCCGGAATATTATTATAAAAGAGGATTATGTAAACAGCTTTACGAGAATCCGGAAAGCGCGAATAAGGATTTCCATCTTGCTGTTTTTTATAAAAGCAGTAATCCGGAATTATATTATACACTTTATAAAGATTACTTTCAAAAAGAAAATTTGGACTCTTCTTTCACTTACTTACAAACAACGAAGAAACTAGGGTTGTCTTATATTTATAAATTACAAATGGATACGCTCGCTGAAAACTATTTTAATGCCGGACTGGAGCAATTAAAATCAAATTCTCCACAAAATGCTTTAAAAGCATTTCGTATTTCTGCCAACCTAAATTACGAAAAACATGAGTCGTGGTATAATTATGCAAAATTAAATCTGGAATTAAACAGTGATTATAAAAATGTTATTTCATCGCTTGATAGCGCTATTAAGTATTTTTCAGGCAAAAATGAATATTTTTTGTTAAGAGGGAAAGCGAAATATCTTGATCAGCAATTTGAGAACTCCATTGCTGATTTTGATATAGTAATCAGCGATGCGGGCTCCGGCATAAATAATAAAGCCCAGGCCTATGAAGGAAGAGCAGATGCATTCAGAAGTCTGAAGAATGATAAAAGGGCGGTAGATGAATATAAATTGTCGCTTGAGAATAATAGTAAAAACACTTCTGTATTATTTAAACTTGCAAAATTATATTCTGATAATAATAATACAACCGATGCTTTACCCTTGTACGATAAACTATTAAGCATAAGCGAAAGTGATTCTGCTTATTTTAACAGAGGCAAGACTCTCAGGATGTCCGGTAATTGTAAAGATGCAAGCAAAGATTTCCTAAGAATACTACAAAAAAATAAGGATTATCCTTTTATTAATTACGAATACGGAATGTGTCAAAAAGCAGGAGAAAACTGTTTAGAAGCAATCCGGTATTTTACTAATGAAATTCTTTTACAGCCATTCTATATTCTTGCTTATTCGGAAAAAGCTGATTGTGAATTCCTGTTGGACGAATTCACAGAAGCATACGCTACCTTTCGGTCTGTAATATCCATGGATAATAAGTTTATTAATAAAAACCCTGACTTGTGCAAAAAATATTCCTATAGTTGCCTCTATGAAAACCGGAATTTGGATGAAGCAGATAAGTACATCAGCTATGGAATAAAAATGTATCCGAACGATAAGTACTTTATTTTTTTAAAAGCGGAATATTATTATTTGAGTAAACAACTCGAAAGCTCAAAAATTTATTTTAAAGATGCTTTTGAGTCAAAGGGGGTGACCTTAGAACAACTTAAAAAGGACAAGGTGTTTAATAAAATTAAAACGGAGAATTCGGATATTGATACTTTAACTAAAAAGCACTTTAATTAAAATAAAAAAATCATTATAATTGTATAAACAAATAAATATGAAACGCAGGGAATTTATTCGTGGATCGGCGATTATAGGTGCTTCCCTTGCTATTCCGGATTTGTTAAAAGGCAGTTCCGGTATGTTTGAGAGTAAATCTGAAAGGAAGGTTTTTCAAATTCTGGATACGAAAAAAACAATGGTTGGTACGCTTCCGGTGCTTCGTGCTTTTGCAGGTGATAATACCGACTACGTTTCGCCTTATGTTTTCTTTGATGAATTTGGTCCTGTAAACCTGACACCGGGAAGTAAGCCATTAAGAGTAGATGCTCATCCGCATGCAGGCATTATTCCCACTACCTATTTTTTAAATGGAACCGGCCATCATAAGGACAGTCTCAATTATGATTTTCAAATCGGTAAAGGAGACTTTATGATGTTTACTTCCGGAAAAGGTGCCATTCACATGGAAGAAACCGGACAAAAATTGTACGATGACGGAGGCCTATACCATGGTTTCCAGATCTGGTTGAATATGCCCGCTAAGTATAAATTTGTTGATCCTTCAACGAGCGTATTCAGAGAAAATAAGATGGGTACTCTTGAAACTAAAGAATATTCTGCCAAAATAGTCCTGGGAGAATTGTTTGACGCTAAATCATCCATTGAAATGATCTCTCCTGCTTTTTACTTTCATGTTAAGTTGAAAGAAAATTGCAAAATGGAAATACCAACAGATCCTACTCACAATGCTTTCATCTATTTAATAAATGGTAAACTGGAATTGGAAGGAAGAAAAGAATTATTCCCACACCAGGTTGCCTTGTATGAGAGAGGAGAAAGTCTTCTCAACATTTTCAGCAAAGAAGGAGCAGAGTTTTTAGTCCAAGGCGGCAAGCCGCTGAATGAAGTCGTGTATGCTTACGGACCGTTTGTAATGAATACAGAAGAAGAAATCAGGAAGTGCATTATGGATTATAACTCGGGAAAAATGGGTGACCCACAAAAGGTTAATGGCTTTTCAACCCATGAATAATATTCCGGGAACTTCCCCTGACTTAAAAAGGCAGTAAATAATAAATTACAGTAATTGCCAAAGCAAGAAGAAAACAGGTCAAAGTCATTTGTATGGCTAATTTCCTGTCCAGTTTTATAAACTCTTCATTCCCTACTGCCGTCGATTTCCCAATTTTGTCAAAATTGAAAATGCCTTTCATTCCAAAATAAACGCAGAATTTTTTCCTGGCCTGGTAAAGACAGATAATGGAGTAAAAGAGAGGAAAAAAAATAAGTAGTCTTAATTCATTGGGATAATGGAATACGTCTAGACAAAACGCCAATGAAAAAGTAATTATCAGGCCTGCTATTCCTTTTCGCTTTCTGCTACTAATTTCATTTTCGCCCAGGTTACATAGACCTGGTTCGTAAAGGTTATTACTTTTATCACTCACATAAATAGTATTAACACTATTCATTAATTGTCTGATTCTACTTAAAATTGAGCGAAGATAACCATTTACAGAAAAGCAGGACGGAATCTTGAGCAAAGCGAGATTCAGCCAATAGTTTGCATCGAAAACAAGAAAAGCAGAACCAAGCTAGACGGAATCTTAGGTGTTTAGTTATTGGATTTTATTCTGCCAATTTTCTAAAAGGTTTTTGCGAAATGACGACAAATTTGACAGTAACAAAATAAAGGGTTGTTATTTCATAGGAAATCCTTTAAGCTTAGGCCACGAAATATTTTTCAAATTTGTATAGAGAGAAAATTAGGAACAATCCGGAAATAGTTCTTGCTTGTGAGTATATCGAACGAGTAATCTACTTCTCGAAAATAATCACTCCTCTATAAATTTTCTTCCCATCCGTCAACTGCACAAAATATTTCCCGCTCGCTTCCTGTTCAAGGTTTACAACTA
>JAYURB010000308.1:0-7908 GCA_043756425.1 Bacteroidota bacterium | reverse complement strand
GAGCAATAAAGAAATTATGCTGCTCGCGCTTAAGACTTCGCCCAGCGGGAATGCTTTAATTAGTAAATTTGATAATTAGCTAAAGAGCCAATTATTCTTTTGCTTTGCTTTGCGACGCGGCTTTTGCTGGGCGAAGTCTTAAGCGCGAACCACTAAACATTCGTAAAAGTTTAGCCTCCAAATTGAGCGCGTGACTTCGTCCACGACGTGCCAATTAAAGTGCTAACGAATTTAAGGATCAATGATTTTATGGATTAACTCATGATAAAAATATTAATCTCTATTTTCATTTAAAGTAATTTTACTTACCGTTCTTCGTAGAGGACGAAGTCACGCGCTCGATTTGATTCCAGTGCAATAAAGAAATTCGACCGTGCTCAATAACCGCCCTTCGACTGCGCTCTAGAACTACACTTCGGCTGCCTCGGTGACCGGGATCAACTTTAATATTGGCTTCGCTCAGCCAAGAATTGATCTAATTGTTAGTCTTCGAAGGAACTTCTTTGACTTGAAGTATAATTAGTAAAATAAGAATAAATATTAACCCTTCCAACTTATTTTATCAAACTTACCTTCCCTACAAATTGATGAAAATTTCTTTGTAAGTCATACAACTTCACAAGCCAAACATAGGTGTCTTCCGGTGCAGTCTTTGATCCATTAGAAACTTTCCCTGTCCAGCCCTCACCAAGTCTTGATGTTTTGAAAATTTCTCTTCCCCACCTGTCAAATATTGAAAATTCATATTCGCTTTTGTTAATTCCTGTTCCCAAGGGCAGAAAGACTTCATTTATTCCGTCATTATTTGGTGTAAAAGCGTTTGGTGCATAGAATTCTAATTCCATGTCAACACACAGTTGCGAATTTATTGTGTCGACACAACCGTTGAGATTCATGACGGCAAGCTGCAATTCATAACATCCTGTATCTGCATAGACATGAACAGGATTTTTCTCTTGTGACGTATTATTGACATCGTCTCCAAAGGACCAATGCCATGAGATGGCATCGGTAGATTGATCCGTAAAACTAACCGCAGGATCAACAATTAAAACCGGATTGGGTAAATATGAAAATGCAGGATTGGGTTTGGAAAAAACAATGATGTAGTTGCTTTTCCTGCCTGTTCCAATACAACCTGCAGCACTTGTCGTTGTTTTGGTAACATTATATATACCCGGTTTATTAAAACAATGAAATGAATTATAGCAAGAAAGTGTATCTATTCCATCATCAAAAATCCATGTCGCAGTTGAACAAGGTGCCGATGAAGTATCAGTAAATGCCACACAAAGTGGTACACAACCCGATAAAATATTTGCAGAGATTAAAGGAGTTGGTTGTGGTTCGATTGACACAGCAATCAAAGAAGTTATTGGCGGCGTACCACAATCATCCGAAAGGGTTAAAACGTATGATGTACTAATTGCCGGAGTTGCAATGGGATTAGAAATTGTTGTGTCGCTTAGTCCGTTTGAAGGAGACCACGAATAACTGTAATTTCCATTTCCCCCACCGGCTAATGCTGAAAGTGTAGTTGATGCATTTTCGCATATTGATATTGTATTGGTCGTTTGAATCGTCAACGGCGGATTAACATTGATTGTAACAGATTTCGGTAATGAATTGCATCCATTTGCATCGGATACTATTAATGTGTAAGTTGTAGTTGCTGTCGGACTTACATTTACATTCACAGGTGTTGAGCCTGTTGTCCACGAATAAATATAACCCGATGCACCACCGGTAGCATTTGCTGTTAATGAAACCGATTGTCCAATGCAAATCGTTGTTGAAGGCAATGTAACAACAGATGGTTGACCATCATTAATTGTAATAGTTAAACTGTCTGTGGTGCACAATCCCGGATAGGTAATCAAACAAGAATAATCTCCGGGCGTTAAATTTGATATAGTAGATGACGTTTGACCTCCGGGGAACCATAAATAGTTTGATGGGCCGGAATAATTATAGACCAATACAGTAGCAGTACCATTATTTATGCATGCATCGGTTGCAGCTATGGTTGGATTTGGTGCAGTACTGCACGTAAAAGTATTACCCTGAATAAAAACACCTGAATCGTATCTTCCGTTTAAGGCATCTACAATAGCTATTTTAAGGTGATAAGAAACGCATGGAGTTACAGCTACTGTCGAAGTAATTGGAATTGTATATCCATCGTAAACAATGTCTGTATTGGGATTTGTATAATTATCTACATAATACGCGAGGTTAGCAGCTCCGGAGCCAAGGGGCCATCCGCCGTTGATGGTAAATATAGAAACAGGCGTTGTTCCATTGGGCAATGTCGCTATGTTGTGAGAAGAATAATTTCCTCCGGCCGGATTCGGACCGGTGAGAAACATTGCAAAGACGTCGTTGTATTGATTGATATATTGTGGATATTCTTCAGAGCCGAACACGTATGTGATGTTAAGAGTATCACAAACAGGAATAAAATCAAACTCAAGGAAACAGGCATCGTAACGTGCCTGTGAACTGATTGCAATTACACTAGGATCACTTAAATTATTTCCATTCTGAACACTGCTGAAATACGTTCCCGGATTTGAAACATCAGAAGCAAGCCCACTGGTCAACAATACACCATTGGGCAGTCCGAGGCTCGATCCGGTATATGTAAATGTTGCAGTTGAATTAACTCCGCAGTCAATCATAGCATTGCTGACAGTGATTCCATTCCCAACAATGGTTTGTGCCAATGATGTGGCAGAGGCATTATTAGTAATAACAAGCTGAGAAAATCCTGAAATCGGAAAGGCGAGGCAAAGCAGTAAAAGGATGCAGTTTCTCATTTTAAAGGAGGGGGTATTGTTGCATATATGCAGGACAACAAATGTAACTAATTTATGCTAAATCAGGTTGGATTGTCAATGCCTGAAAAGCCATATTTCAATGGCTAAACCCTTGTAATAATAAAACAGAAGAGATTAATAAAGTGGTGGCCCCTAAAATTCGCGAATTCTGCATATGTCATTTAAAAAATAAGTCCTTTAAAACGTTGGAAATAATTAACAATAGCTTTACGTATCGTTGAAGGCAATTGCTTTTATTTACAGTACGATTTAATTTCCCATCAGTTTATTTAAATTTATGAAACAGATTTCTTTCAAAACTTATCTTTTATTCTTGATTTTGAGTACAGGAATTTTAATCCGGCAAAATGCTTTTTCACAGATTAGCCGTTCCTGGGACTATTCCTATAGCCCAAGCGGTAATTACGAATCATCTGGGAAGAGCATTTCGGTTCTGCCTTCGGGTATAACGATTACAAGTGGTATTTACCAAAGCGTTTCCGGCAGAAACAAGAATGCGCTTCTTTTCATTGATGAATCGGCAGCATTTCTCGATATTGATACTTCCAATCCCGGACCGGGCTATGTTAAGGTTAAGCAGGATGGTCATGGTAATATTTTTGCTGCAGCCACCCTTTACGACGATTCTCTGCCGATAAGTAAAATAGTCGTGGCTCGTTTCGACACTACTTTCTCCGTAAGACATTTTTATGTTCCGGACAGCAGTACAACCTTTCCCGGTTACGATGTTTTAGACATGGAAGTTCTGAATAATTCCAGTGTCGTTGTTGCATCACATTGGGATGCCTTTCCTTTGGTATGCCTTTCGTTGCTGTGTATGGACTCTGCAGGAACTGTCCTATGGGAAAGGGTAGATTCTTCCTTTGGGTTTTCGTATGACATTAAGTTGCTGGCTGATTCATCAGGCGGATTATTTGCTGCAGGATCAGGTAGAGATACAGCTACATCTTTAAATTTTATTTTTGTTTCTCATTATACTTCAAACGGTGTTCGTGATTGGACATTGAATCAACATTCTACACAATCTTTTGCTGACTTGAATGACATTATAATTGATGTCAACAAAAACATTTATGTATCCGGCATACTTATGGACACCATTGGACAAGTTGGCATACTTATGAAATTGGATACAACAGGAAATTTACTTTGGAAAAAGTCTATTCTACCTCTGTCCTATTTAAGACTTCTTTCCGATAAACATGGGAACATTTATGGATCCAAGGTGCCTCAAAATGGCCTGGATGCTTTAAGTATTGAAAAACTAGATTCATCAGGAGCATTTATTGACAGTGCAAGTTTCCAACTTACTTCATACTTTACCTCTGAACTTGGAGATATCCGCATGCTCAACAATGGAATAATCGGCGCAACAGGAAGACTTTTTGTTCTGTCTTTTCCAAAGTCTGATTTATTCTTTGCCGCTTTTGATACTTCGCTTAACCTTCTTGGATATGATATCTTCGATTCACTAAACCTCCTAGGAGAAAACGGAAGATCGATGACTGAAGGAATCGATGGCAGCGTATATGTTTGCGGTAGGTCTAATTATGAAAATAATTTAGAGACTTCGAATATCGGTCTGGCTAAGTATGATTTGTCCGGCATCTTTAATGAAATAAAAAATCATAAAACCAATAGCTTTATGATTTATCCAAATCCATCTTCAGGAAACATAACCATGAAATGGCCGGCCGATCAAGAAAGTAATCAGTATATCTATATTTTTAATAGTTTAGGTAAAGAAGAATTCAGAGATGTTTTGCCCGGTACTATTAAACAAGTTGAGTATAACTTAAACCTTAAGCCCGGACTTTATCAGGCTGTAATTGTAACATCAAACAGCAGGCTGGTTACTAAAATTTTAATCGCCTATTAAAATTGGGTGGATGATTGTACACTAATTAATTCCAATATTTTTTTGAAACCTTATTGAATAATAATTTTCTTATTGATAATTGTTTCGCCATTATTAAATTCAAGAGGGAAATGATCAGATTGAGGAAACATATTTAAAACAATTTTCCTTTCATTCAGGTGCTAACAAATAACGGTTAATTATTGGAATAAAATTATCAAGAGTTATTAGCATATTAATTAGTGTTTTCAGTTAAACCGATAAATTGTAAATAATCTTTGTTCTTTCCAACAATGATGGCGGGCTTATCGTGTACGGTAATTTTTTTCATGCATTTAACATCTCCCGGAACATAAAATCCACTTTTCTTTACAGGCACAGAATTGAATTTAGTATTACCGGAACCGATAAGCATCAGTCCTATGCCTGCATCGTTCCTGCCTGATTCTATCTCTGTTGTATAATCATTTCCTGCAACAAGAAGATCGGTTATTCCATCTTTGTCATAATCGTCGGCAAGAATTGAATTGATTGGAAATATTTGTGCTTTCACTGAAAGATTTTGCAATGAAAAATTTTTTTTGCCGTCATTAACAAAAATGGTATTTGTTATGCAATTGACTTTAAAGGTTTTTGCAGCACTTAATTGCTCCGGCGTAAAAATTTCATTTATTGTTGCATTTGAATATTCTTTGTACCGTAAGAATTTCTTTTTAAGGTAATTCATTTGGTCAAGAATGTTATCTCTTAATGCAATAGGATAACTTACTCCATCTGATTGATACAAACTAATAATACAATCTGTACTGCCATTGTTATCAAAGTCATTAACTACCATAGTCATTGGATATTCTTCATTTCCTCTATATCGCGTATTGGCGCTAATATTTCCACCAATTAAATCCACATCTCCGTCCTTATCTATGTCATTTGCAGTTATTGTATTCCACCAACCATACGATTTTTCTAAAATGAAAGGAGTAGTATCAAGTTTTCCATTAATATTATAGAATATCGTCAATGGCATCCATTCGCCCACTAGTACCAAATCTTTCCAGCCATTGTTATCTACATCGCACCAAATAGCATCGGTTACCATTCCAATATTTGCAATTACCGGAATAGAACTGGTTATATCAGTGAATTGCCCATTTTTGTTTTGGAGTAAATAACTCTTCGGCATCAATCCATAATGACCGGGAACCACTCTTCCTCCAATAAAGATATCCTTATCTCCATCATTGTCGAAATCATCTACTGCAATTGCTTTACTACTGGTATAAATAGAAGGAAGGCTTGTTGTATTTTTTCCAAAGTTCCCTTTACCATCGTTTGCATATAAGCGTACAGGATACATATTTTCATTTTCAGGATATTCATTACCTCCGCTTACAACAAGTAAATCATTGTCGCCGTCATTGTCTGCATCAATAAATTCTGCCGCTGTATCTTCATACTTTTTATCAGCGGAAATATTCGGTTCTTTTAAGATTGCAAACTTCCCGCTACTATCCTGAACAAAAACGGAACCATCATTATCCTTACTGCCGCCTATAAAAAAATCGTCCCGGCCATCTCCATTAATATCAGCAACAGCAATGCATGGACCCATTTGAGAAAACTGATGTGGCAACAAAGGCTCTAGTTTAAAATCAATATAGGTATTCTCCTTGTGATTATAAGACACATTGGTCTTTGAGGTAATATCGCGGAAAACAGTTGAGGTATTTTCTTTTACAATGGGTTTTGGAGCAGAGTTTTTTATATCCAAGGTATAAACATTATTTGCTGATAATCCTTTTAGTACCTGAGAGTTTCCATTTGGCCATATAATGGAAACCTTCACACTATCATTTTTACCTACACCAAAATGAACAAACCATTCATTGCAGGATAAATATCCTTTATCGGGATTAAAATGTTGTATTTGTTTTTTACTGTCGGGAGTTTCAATTTCAACGATAGCTCCAATCCCAAAAGGATTAGCTGTTTCCCCTTTTAATTTAAAACGCACAAAATTAGCTAAATGGTTTTCTGATGTATTATTGGAGTAAATAAATGGAGGAGAAAAGAGATTATTGACAACCAGATCCAAATCACCATCGTTGTCAAGGTCACAGTAAACGCCACCATTACTATATGAAGGGATGTCAAGACCACAGGTTTTATTTATATTATTAAATGTCAGGTTGCCATTGTTTTTAAAATAATAATTTATTGTAGGTTTAGAAGGAATACCATTTAAAACCTTCATTGCATCCTCGGAATTTTTTGTCTTATATAATTCTTTCTTCAGAGAATCACTATTGTACATCATGAAATCCATATCGGTTACATCACGCAAATAACCATTGGTAATATAAATATCTTTCAATCCATCGTTGTCAAAATCTGCAATTAATGGTGCCCAACTCCAATCGGTAAAAGCAACACCTGACAAATAGCTGATATCTGAATATGTCTGATTGCCATTATTTAACTGAAGAACATTTTTTGTATACTGATATCCAAAACCATAATGAACTCTTTTAATCAAGTTATCGTAGTTGCCTTGTCCTTTGAGCAGCTTTTGCTTTTGAAAAGTTTCAGGCAGCATATCGAGAACCATTAAATCAAGGTAACCGTCATTATTAATATCTGCATAATCCGAACCCATGGATGAATAACTGAAATGCTGAAAAAACTCATCAGCTTTGTTAGTATACTTTTTATTTTTATTATTGATAAATAGATAATCCGGTTTATGATAATCATTGCATAAATAAATATCAGGATAACCATCTTCGTTAAAATCATCGATTATGGCACTCAGTCCAAAGGAATGAGTTCCCAAACCGGCAGCTAATGTTTTATCTTTAAATACACCATTTATGTTTTCATAATATCTTGAGCTAACAAATGTTCGTTCAGTATCTTCATCTGCTTTTAATTTTCCTGCTTTGTCATAACTCAATTGAATGCTATTTGCATTTTTCATATTATAAGGATGGTTAACGAGAAATAAATCAAGATCACTGTCCAAATCCATGTCATAAAAATATGCTTGTGTACTATAGCTGGCATCGTCTATTCCATATTGCTTAGCTTGATTTGTAAAAGTAAGATTACCATTATTTATATATAGAACATTCCTTCTGGCTTCAGTATTTGGCATTGCCGATTTACAAACATAGATATCAAGAAATCCATCTTGATTTATATCTGCCATTG
>JAYURB010000307.1:0-3332 GCA_043756425.1 Bacteroidota bacterium | reverse complement strand
ATTCCGCTACTAAATCCGGAATTAAGAATCGTTTCAAAATGAACTCCTGCAGTATCATTTGTAATTTTACCGGTTCCGAGAAATGAAATTGGGAAAATGGGTTTTACCTGTATTCCAACAGTGGTTACGCCCTTTTGAGACAAACATGCTAATGGGAAAAGTAACAGCAGCCAGCCAAGATAAAATCCCCTCATGAATAGAAATTCATGTTTATTGCATTTTTTTCATCTTGTCAAGGAAGCTCATCAAAGCTATCCAATATTCCTGGTTGAAAGGAGATTTAGACCAAAGTACTTTTGCCCCATGGTCTCCTTTTGATGTAGGAATATACTGAACCTTAATTCTGGAATTAACATCTTTTAATAGATCAGTCACTTTATCAGCTTCTTCTCTGGATGATGTTGCAAAAACCGGCTTCAAAAGAGTCGTGATATGAGTGCCGATATAATCTGCGGGGTCAAAGTATTCGCCCGGACTAAAAACAGCAACGGCTGCAACTTTTTCATTTTGTGCAGCGACTTTTAAAGCAAGTGAAGCTGAATAAGAGCTTCCTAAAATTATCAAAGGTGATTTGTATCGTACATTTAAGTAATCCACAGCAGCAACAATGTCTCTTTCAGCATCGGCTAATACAGGCTCCATCTTTTTAGCAGCTTCTGCAGTTTCATTATTAACGCCATTCACTTCTCCGCCTACACGTAAGTCAACGGCTAAACAATTAAATCCAAATTGATTGAGTCTTGTAGCTATTTCAGAAAATTCTCCACGACTGTATCCGTTCTGATGACAAAGTAATATTACAGGATTTTCGCTGCTTACCGGATACCAGTCTGCAGTTACCTTCACGCCATCAGTGGAACGAAAACTAACTGTTAATTGAGCGGATACTAATTTTGAACTTAAAATCAATATAGCAATAAAGGTCATTGTTTTTTTCATATTCATAATTTGGGACAATTTAAGTATTGAAATGAGAAACTAAAATTACTTTTTGTTTTTTTATTAATTTGGGATGATTATGAAAGAAATTAACAATGTAACATAGAAAACTATTAACGGTTTTTTTAATTTTTTTATAAGGATTGCAATTGTGTTGAAATTGTCATCTTTTTTGCTCTTTATGGAATTTATCGGCGGGTTTTCTCTGTAAAGAAAATTAATTCCATGATAACGAAAGAAAAAAATCAATCCCTCAACGATCTTGTTTTTGGAAACAGGAACAAAGCCTATGGTGCATATGATTTGCGGATAAATTACAACAATCGGTTAAATCGATCTTTTACAATTACTATTAGTGGTATTTCATTGTTGTTTCTAATCTTTTTTATTTTTAAAAACGCCCCGGAACCTATAATAGAGAAGGCATTTAAGGACCAGCTTTATGTTTCAGATCCTTTTGTTTACCAAAGCCCAAAAAATGCTCAGCCTGTGCAATCTTCACCAAAGCAATCAGCGCCAAAGGAATCGATGCCTAAAAAAATTGATACTCAAAATTTTATTGCAGTTAAGGACTCGACTAAAATTCAGAATATCGTTGATACATCAACAGCAGCAACTAACCCTGATACATCAGGTCACTCAGGGTTATTGGCAAGTACTCTGCCTGGCGGTACCTTTAAAAACAATTTAACTTCTCAGATTTCTACATCACCTTTTAATCTTGCTTCTGTCGATAAAATCCCTGAATTTCCCGGGGGCATGGACCGATTTTACAAGTATCTCATCAAAAAAATTCACTATACAGATGAAGCGAAAAATGCAGGTTTGTCGGGAAAGATTTTTATCTCATTTGTAATTGATGAACAAGGAATGGTAAGCAACATTCGAATATTAAATGGAATGGGCTTTGGTTTGGATGAATCTGTGCAGGAAGCTTTAAAAGGTTCTCCCATATGGAATCCGGGATTTGTAAGCAATAAAGCTGTAAAAACGGAAATGATTCTGCCCGTCTCTTTTAATCTAAGATAATAAAAGCAGTAAATTGACGTTCACTAACATTATGGTGTTTAAAAGTACCCATTCTTTAAGCCTTATAAGAGTGGGGTTTGATTAATTTGCCAGCTATTTCAATCAATAGATAATGCACGGATTCATATTACAGATCACTACTACGACCACAGCAATCATGGATTCTGCCCAGACTGCAGCTGCGCAGCTGGCAACGCCGGTAGAAAAATCAATTTCCTTATGGGATATGGCAGAAAAGGGCGGACCTATTCTGATTCCTATTGCCATCCTTTCCATTATGGCTTTTTATATTTTCTTCGAAAGACTTTTTACCATTCGTCGTTTTTCGAAAATTGATATGAACTTCATGCACCAGATTAGAGATTATGTACATAACGGAAATATAGAAGCAGCCCGTATGCTCTGCAGGAATACAAAAACTCCTGTAGCACGTATGATTGAAAAAGGTATTATGCGATTGGGAAAGCCTGTTAGTGAAATTGAAGGAGCCATAGAAAATGTAGGCAAACTTGAAATTTATAAAATGGAAAAGAATATGAATATTCTTGCCACTATTGCCGGTATTGCTCCCATGTTCGGTTTCCTTGGTACTATCTTCGGAGTTATTAAAATCTTCTACGAAATTGCTCAGCAAAACAGTCTTGAAATTAATACAATTTCAGGAGGTTTATATGTCAAAATGATTTCAAGTGCTACCGGTTTACTTGTAGGTATGATTGCTTATGGTGCTTACCATTACCTTGTGCATTTAATTGACCGTGTAATTAATAAGATGGAAATTAATGCCGTCGAATTCATTGACCTTCTTGAAGAGCCTGTAAAAGCATAAAATACAAAGTTGCCTTATTGCCAATATTCTAATGGCTTCTTCCGTTTATATTTATTCATCACCAAATATCCTTTAACACAGCCAACCATGAACCTTCGTCGAAAAAACAGAGCCGTAGGTGAAGTCTACTCTGCTTCATTGAACGATATTATGTTTTTCCTTCTATTGTTTTTTCTCATTACTTCAACTATGGCTACGCCAAATGTGTTAAAACTTTTACTGCCCAATGCCAAAAGCAGTACCCAGTCAGTGAAACATCCGATAACCATTTCCGTTACAGAAGATCTTAAGTACGCTCTCAACAACACACCTGTAACCGTTGAAGAATTGGAACCGACGTTGGTAAAAATCATCAACGGACAGCCCGATCCAACGGCTTTGTTGAAAGTCGACAAGACTGTTCAGGTTCAAAACCTGGTCGATCTTTTAGACATTGGGAACCGCTTAAAGATAAAAATGGTATTGGCGACACAGTCTTCTAAAAAATAATTCATGGATGCTTCTATCCGTTCCCGCTCTGCGGTGCTTACGGTAA